>NZ_JBEOVY010000160.1:0-16757 GCF_040295745.1 Saccharopolyspora sp. NPDC002686 | reverse complement strand
GTCGATGATCCGCTCCGCTCGCTTGCGGGGCGACAGGCCGCGCAGGTCGGCCAAGCCCTGCTCGGTCACGATGACGTCCACGTCGTGCTCGGTGTGGTCGACGTGCGAGACCATCGGCACGATCGACGACACCGCGCCGCCCTTGGCCACCGAGGGCGTCATGAAGATCGACACGTAGGCGTTGCGCGCGAAGTCGCCCGAACCGCCGATGCCGTTCTGGATCCGGCTGCCCATCAGGTGGGTGGAGTTGATGTTGCCGTAGATGTCGGCCTCCACGATGCCGTTCATCGCCAGGCAGCCGAGCCGGCGCACGACCTCGGGGTGGTTGCTGATCTCCTGCGGGCGCAGCACGATCCGGTCCCGGAAGTCGGCCGCGTTCCGGTTGAACCGGTCCACCGCCGCCGGGCTCAGCGAGAACGCGGTGGCCGAGGCGATCCGCAGCTTGTCGGACTCGAGCAGCTGCAGCATCCCGTCCTGGATCACCTCGGTGTAGGCGGTGAGCTGGTCGAACGGGCCGTTCCCGAGCCCGGCGAGCACGGCGTTGGCGACGTTGCCCACCCCGGACTGCAGCGGCAGCAGGCCGCGCGGGATCCGGCCGACGCGCACCTCGGACTCCAGGAAGTCCAGCACGTGCCCGGCGATCCGCTCGGAGTTCTCGTCGGGCGGGGTGAAGACCGTGTTGCGGTCGGGAGATTCGGTCTCCACGACGGCGATCACCTTCTCCGGCGGGCACTCCAGGTACGGCACGCCGATCCGGTCCGCGGGGTGCGTGATCGGGATCGGCTTGCGCTCCGGTGGCAGCGCGGTGCCGTAGTAGATGTCGTGCATGCCGTCGAGGTGCTCGCTCTGCCACGAGTTGACCTCGAGGATCACCTTGTCGGCCCGGTCCAGCCAGGTCTTGTTGTTGCCCACCGAGGCGGACGGGATCAGGTGGCCCTCGGCGGTGATGCCGCTGACCTCCACGACGGCCACGTCCAGCTCGCCGAAGATGCCCTGCCAGGCCCGCTGCGCGACGTGCGAGAGGTGGATGTCGGTGTAGTCCATCCGCCCGGAGTTGATCCGTTCCCGGGTGACCGGGTCGGACTGGTAGGGCAGGCGCACGTCGATGCCGTCGACCTCGGCGAGGGCGCCGTCGAGCTCCGGGGCCGTGGACGCGCCGGTCCACAGGCCGATCTGCATCGGCCGGCCTTCGGCGTTCGCCCCGGCCACCCGCTTGGCCAGCGCCCCCGGTACTTCCTTGGGGTAGCCGGCGCCGGTGAACCCGCTCATGCCGACGTTGTCGCCGGGTTCGATCAGCTCGGCGGCCTCCTCGGCTTCGACGATCTTCGCCGCCAGTTGCCGGTTCCGAATCCTGCCGGTCACTTCCGCCCTCCCGCTGCGCTGGGGTCAAGGGTGTGCGCCGAGGGGTTCCCCTCCGCGGTTGAGCGGAGAGGAACCCGACGTGGCGAGGTGTGCCGGGATGTTAGGCACGGAAACGGCGCTGGAAGTCCGTGATGCACGCCACGTGAACATCCGTGGGCCCGGTCACCTTGTGCTGCGGATCTCATCCCGGAAGCCGTTGAGCTGCGAGAACAGCGACGGGGAGGTGGCGCCGCGGACTCGTCCGCCGATCTGCTCGCCGAGTTGGGGCGAGTTCGCACCGCGACACCGGCGGTCGTCCAGCGAACATTCCTCGCCGTCTGCGGTCCGCCGAGTGGCGAGTGCGTCGCTGCGTCCCTTTTGTCGCTCGGTCGAGCTAAAAAACCGACACCATCGAGCGAGCAAATATGAGTAACATTCTCGTTTTGCTGGTCGCTCGGTCTTGTTCGTCCTGATCAGGCGCTGTTCTCCCGAGCGCGGATCCGACCGGCCGGTGCCGCCGGTGGCGAGGACGCGGCTAGCGTCCGCTCGGCACTTGATCATCCAGTTCGAGTCGTCGGCGGGTACTTACCGGCCGGCGCCGGACGCTGCCGACAACAGGTGAGCAAGCGGGTCGGGAGCCGACACCACCGTGGATGGAAGCACCTCTGAACGACGACGACGCGGGAGGAACCCATGCGTAGAAGTGCTTGCCTCGCAGGCGCATTCGCCGCTGGCATCGGAATGCTCACCGGAGGAACTCCGGCGTTCGCGGACACCGCGGGAGACGAGGGCATCAACCTCGGCAACGGCAACAACACCAACGTGGCGCCGACCCAGGTGTGCGGCAACATCACGGTGACCGGCGGAGTCGTGCTGATCCTGGCCCCGGTGGACATCGACTGCGTCAACGCGCCCATCGTGGACCACCCGGTGCAGACGCCTCCGGTCGAGGACGAGACCCCGCCGGTGGAGGGCGAAGTGCCTCCGGTCGAGGAGGAGACGCCGCCGGTCGAGGGCGAGATGCCACCAGTGGAGGAGGAAGAGCCGCCCGTCGAGAACGAGATCCCTCCCGTCGAGAACGACACGCCACCGGTGGAGGAGGAGACGCCTCCGGTGCCGCCCGTGCAGGAAACCCCGCCGGTGCAGAGCGAGACCCCGCCTGCTCACGACGCGACCCCGGCGAAGCCGGAGCTGCCCACCGCGCCGTCCCCGGCGGTGGTGCGCGGACACGCCGCGGTCACCGGCTGATCGCGGACATCCGCCGGCCTGAACAGCGACAACACGCCGTTCAGGCCGGCCGGTGGCCGAGCTCAGCTCGGTGCAGTGGTGATCCGCCGTCGGCTGGAGCTCACCGGCTGTGGTGCGCTGGTTTCAGGCGGAAGTCGGACTCGATCCGGGAAGCGGTGGCCACCAGTCGCGGCACGATGTCGCGTCGCACGCTCTCCTCGGTCGAGCTGTGGGAGTGCAGCGAGACGTTGACCGCGGCGATGACCTTCCCGTCGGCGTCCCGGACCGGTGCCGCGACGCCGCGCAGGCCCTCCTCCAACTCGTCATCGGAGATGACGAACCCCTGCTTGCGGACCTTGGCCAGCTCGGCGAGCAGCTGCTCCCGCGTCGTCGTGGTGTGCGGGGTGAGCTGCGCCAGGTCCATCGACCGCAGCCGGACCTCCAGGTGCTCCGGCAGCATGCCGGCCAGCAGCGCTTTTCCCATGGACGTCGCGTGCGCCGGGAACCGGGTGCCCACCGGGATCGTCACCGCGAGCAGCTTCGGGCTGGGCACTTGCGCGACGTAGCAGATCTCGTCGCCCTCGAGCACCGCGAGCGCGGTCATCTCGCGCAGTTCCCGGGTGAGCCGGCGCAGGTGCGGTTCGGCGATCTGCGGCAGCGACCGGGTGGACAGGTAGGCGTAGCCGAACTCCAGCACCTGCGAGGTCAGCGCGAAGTGCCGCTCGTCGTGCCGCACGTAGCCGAGGTCGACGAGGGTGAGCAGGATCCGGCGGGCCCCGGCCCGGTCCAGCCCGCTGGCCTGGGCCACCTCGGTCAACGTCAGCTCGGACCGGTCGGGGGAGAAGGCGCGCAGCACCGACAGCGTCCGCTCCACCGAGCGCACGAAATGCCCACCGCGTTCTTCAGGCATGCCGCCCCTCCCGTTCCGACCTGCAATTTTAGAACCCGTTTCGGGTGGTGCTGCCAGGGTGGGCTGTGCCTCCGGCGCATCGGAGGCGAAAGGTCGAAAACGGGCACTCGAGCCATCGCCGAGGAGCGGGAGGACGCCCGCGTCGGGACCGCACGACGTGGTGTTCTCGGAATCGGCGTGATGGCAGCATGTTGTGCCATGACGCGGTCGTTCACCCTGGTCCAGCTCCGCTACTTCTGCGCGGTGGCCGAGTTGGAGAACATGACGGCCGCGGCTGCCGCGCTCAACGTCACCCAGTCGACGCTGTCGTCCGCGGTCGCCCAGCTGGAGCAGACGATGGGCACCGCGCTGTTCACCAGGCTCCCGCGCCGCGGCCTGCGCCTCACACCCGCCGGACGGCGCCTGCACGAGAGCGGACTGCTGCTGCTCGAGGAGGCCGACCAGCTGCCGGGGTTGGTGCGGGAGGAAGGACCGACGCTGGTCGGAGACCTCACCGTCGGGATCTTCGGGCCGCTGGCACCGTTCCGGGCCTCGCTCATCCTCGAGGAGTTCGAGCGCGAGCACCCGGGGGTGCACCTGTCGTTCCTGGAGGGCGACCAGGAGTTCGTGCGTCGGGCGCTGCGCGACGGCAGGTGCGAGGTCGCGCTGATGTACGACCTCGGGCTCGGCGGTGAGCTGCCGCGCCGGGTGCTGCGGCGCATCCCGCCGCACGTCATCGTCTCGCCGGAGCATCCGCTGGCCGCCACCCCGCAGCGACCGGTGAGCCTGCGCGAACTGGCCGACGAACCGCTGATCCTGCTGGACCTGCCGCACAGCCGCGAGTACTACCTCAGCCTGTTCAAGCTCCTCGGCGTCGCACCGAAGATCCGCCACCGCGCCAGCGGGTACGAGACGGTCCGGGCCTTCGTCGCCCGCGGCCACGGCTACTCGGTCCTCAACCAGCGATTACCGCACGAGCTCACCTACGCGGGCAGCCCGATCGTCCCGCTGCCCGTGCTGGAGGAGCTGCCGCCGATCGAGGTGCTGCTGGTGCGGCCCGCCGGCAGCCTCCCCACCCTGAAGTCGCGGGCCTTCGAGGAGATCTGCCTGCGCGTCTACGGCGTCGCGCCGGGGCCTTCCATCGACTGAGCCGATCGCGCAGTTCCACTCGAATCTGTTGGACAGATCACATCCGGCTGACCAGCATGGGCACACCTGCGACGGCGAGGTCTCCGGTTCCCCGCCGCACTTCCTGTTGGGAGCAGCCCATTGAGGACCAGCGCACCTACCGCTTCCGGCGCCCCGACCCGCGCCCCTTCGGGCCTGCAGAAGCGAGTCCTGGCCGGTGGCAGCGTCGGTCAGTTCATCGAGTTCTACGACTTCACGCTCTACGGACTGTCCGCGGTCACCCTCGCCGCGCTGTTCTTCCCCGGTGCGAGCCCGCTGGCCAGCATGCTCTCCACGTTCGCCACCTTCGGCGTCGCGTTCTTCGTCCGCCCGCTCGGCGGTCTGTTCTTCGGCGCTCTCGGCGACCGGATCGGTCGGCGCAAGGTCCTCTACATCACGCTGCTGACCATCGGTTTCGCCACGACGATGATCGGCCTGCTGCCGGGCTACGCCACGATCGGCGCCGCCGCACCCGCCCTGCTGGTGCTGTGCCGCCTCGCGCAGGGCTTCTCGGCCGGTGGTGAGTCGGTGGGCGCACCGGCTTTCGTCTTCGAGCACGCCCCGCTGGACAAGCGCGGCTTCTGGCTCGGCATCACCCTGTCGGCGACGGCGCTGCCCTCGGTGTTCGGCGGAACCCTGATCTTCGTGCTGTCGAACGTCCTGAGCCCGGAGGCGTTCCAGTCCTACGGCTGGCGGATCCCGTTCCTGCTGGCGCTGCCGCTGGCCTTCGTCGGCCTGTGGATCCGCAGCCGGACCGAGGAGAGCCCGGCGTTCCAGCAGGTGCTGCGGAAGGCCGAAGGCCGCGAGCACGCCCCGGTCCGGGAAGCGTTCCGCGAGAACAAGGTCCGCATGCTGCAGGTCGGCTTCGTCATGGGCCTGACCGCGCTCGGCTTCTACTTCCTCAGCGGCTACTTCGTCTCCTACCTGCAGGGATCCGGTGGTCTGAGCCGGGAGGAGTCGCTGCTGGCCAACGCCGCGGCGATGCTGCTCTACGCCGTGCTGCTGCCCGTCGGCGGCATCGTCGGGGACCGGGTCGGCCGAAAACCCATGCTGCTGGCGGGATCCCTCGCCCTCGCGCTGCTGGCCGTGCCGTCGTTCAGCCTGGTCACCAGCGGCTCCCTCGGCCTCGCGCTGCTCGGCCAGTCGCTGTTCGTGCTTTGCTTGATCACCTACGGCGGCGGCTGCTACGCCTTCTTCGTCGAGATCTTCACGACCAGGACCCGGTTCACCTCGGCAGCGGTGAGCTACAACGTCGCGTACGCCCTGTTCGGCGGCACGGCGCCGTTCGTCGGCACCTACCTCGTCGGGCGCACCGAAGTCCCGTCGGCGCCCGGCTGGTACATGGCCGTCGCCGGGTTGATCGTGTTCGTACTGCTGATCGCCACCCGGGTGCCCGAGACCCGGCAGCGCGTGGACGTGGAGGTTGCCCGATGAGTTCCGAATCCTTCCTGACCGACTTCCACCAGGTCGCCGCGATCGGGGCGACGCCGGCGAACGGCGTCGAGCGGCAGGCGGCGACACCCGAGGACAAGGAGATGCGGGACTGGTTCGTCGCCTTCGCGGAGGCGCGCGGCTGGTCGGTGCGCGTCGACTCGATCGGCAACCTGTTCGCCCTGGTGGAGTGGCATCCGGACGCCGACTACGTGCTGGTCGGCTCGCACCTGGACAGCCAGCCGCGCGGTGGCCGGTTCGACGGCGCCTACGGCGTGATCGCCGCCCTGCACGCTGCGGACCGGCTCGCCGCACGGGTCGCGGCGGGCGAACCGGCCCCGAAGCACAACCTCGCCGTCGTCGACTGGTTCAACGAGGAAGGCGGCCGGTTCCCGCCGTCGATCATGGGCAGCTCGGTCTTCGCCGGGCTGATGGACGAGCAGGAGATGCTGCAGGTCACCGACCTCGCGGGCGTCACCGTCGCCGACGCCCTGGACGCCATCGGCTACCGCGGCACCGACGAGCGGCCCACCCCGGTCGCCTACGCCGAGATCCACATCGAGCAGGGGCCGATCCTGGAGCGGGAGGGCATCGAGCTCGGCGCGGTGGACCACAGCTGGTACACCCAGAAGCTCGACGTCGAGGTGCTGGGGGAGCAGTCGCACACCGGCGCGACCGCGATGGCCGACCGCCGCGACGCGCTGGTGGCCGCGTCCAAGGTCGTGGTGCTCGTCCACGACGTGACCCAGGACTTCGAGCCGGAGTCCATCGTGTCGTCGGTCGGCCAGCTCACCCTGGAACCGAACTCGCCGATCGTCGTGCCCCGCCGGGTCCACCTCGTCGCCGACCTCCGGGCCAACCGGCCGGAGATCGTCCGCGAAGCCCGCGCGCTGCTGCTGGAGCGGATCGCGGCGGTGGCGAGCGAGCACGACCTGACCATCGACGTCCGGGACTTCGACGTCCGGCCGGTGCAGAGCTTCCCGGAGGAAGGCCTGGAGCTCAGCGAGAAGGTGGCCGCCGAGCTCGGCATCGGCATCCGGCGGATCAACACCATGGCCGGGCACGACTCGGTGGCGATGAACCGCATCGTCCCGGCGCTGATGATGTTCATCCCGTCCATCGACGGCGTGAGCCACTGCGAGCGCGAGTTCACCAGCGACGAGCAGATGTCCGTGGGCGTGGACGCGCTCACCGAAGCGACCTGGGAACTGCTCCAGGGCGGGCTGGACCGGGAGGAGACCGGACGATGACGGATTCCCGGGACGAACTCGCCCACCTCGACGCCGTGTCCGCGCTGCGGGCCTTCCGCAGCTTGGAGCTGTCACCGGTGGAGCTCCTCGACGCCGTCGTCGGCCGGGCCGAGCGGGTCAACAGCTGGATCAACGCGTTCACCGAAACCCTCCACGAGGAGGCGCGGGCCGAGGCGGAACGCGCTGCGGAGGCCTACGTCCGCGCGGCCCGATCCCAGGAACCCACGCCGCCGCTGTTGGGAATTCCCCTGGCCACGAAGGAGAAGCACAACCTCGCCGGACGGCGGATCGAGCAGGGACTGGCCACGCACGCCGGTCGGGTGGCCGACTCGGACCACCCCGTGGTCGAGCGGATCCGGCAGGCCGGCGGCGTCATCCATGCCCGCACGACCACACCGGAGTTCAGCTGCGCCACGGTGACGCACAGCGCCATGTGGGGCGTGACCCGCAACCCGTGGAACCTCGACGCGACGCCGGGCGGCTCGTCGGGCGGGGCGGGCGCTGCGCTGGCCGCGGGCATGACGACGCTGGCGACCGCGTCCGACATCGCGGGTTCGACTCGCGTGCCCGCGGGTTTCACCGGAACCGTGGGCTACAAAGCGCCGTACGGCCGGATTCCGGGGCTGCCACCGCTCAGCGGTGACTGGTACCGCGGCGACGGGCCGATGGGGCGCACCGTGGCCGACACCGCGCTGCTCGCGTCGGTCATGTCCGGACGGCATCCCGCCGACCACACCTCGTGGGGACCGCAGGACGTGCCGATCGCACTGCCGGAGGATCCGGTGGCTGCGCTTCGCGGTGTGCGGGTCGGCTTGTCGGTGCGGCTCGGCGACTTCCCGGTGGATCCCGAGGTCGAAGCCGCCACGCTGGACGTGGTGGTTCGGCTGGAGAAGGCCGGTGCCGTCGTCGTGCCGGTGGAGCTGCCGTGGACGAGCGACCAGGTGATGCGCACGATCTTCGCCCACTTCGGCCAGATCCTGGGGCCGGCGATGGAGCAGGAGTCCGGTGACGTGGAGACGCTGGCGCCCTACGCCCAGCGCTTCATCGCCGATGCCCGCCGCCAGGCCGAGCGCACCAGCCTCGTCGAGTCCCTGGCCCTGGACGCCGCGATGCAGCGCGACCTCGCCACCGCGATGGCCGACGTGGACGTGCTGATCTGCCCGACCAACGCGGTGACCGCACTGGACGCCGACGGCGACTACCTCGACGGCATCGACCTCGGCGGGCACCACCACGGGCACTACTGGGAGGCGCACCTGACCAGCCCGTTCAACGTCGCAAACCGGTGCCCGGTGCTGTCGGTGCCCAGCGGTGCGGCGGGCAACGGCGTGCCGACCGGGGTGCAGGTCGTGGGCCACCCGTTCGACGAGGAACCGGTGTTCCGGGTCGCCGCCGGAATCGAAGCACTCGTCCCCCGGACACCCTGGCCCGCGCTCGGACGGTGAAGTGGCACCGGCTCGAGCGAGGAGACCAAGCTCGAGCCGGTGCGGACTGCGGCCGGGTCAGCGCAGCTTGCCGACGGCGCCGTAACCGTTGGCGGGCTGCTCGTCGTTGGCCGTCGGCCAGTGGTTGATCGGGGCGAGACCGGGTTCGACCAGTTCGCACCCGTCGAGGAACCCGGCGATCTCATCGCGGTCGCGGACCACCAGCGGTGTCTTCGTGCTGCGGTACACGTTCTGACCGCGGTGGGTTTCGCTCTCGGTCATCGTGATGGGCGACGCGTGCGAGAGCGCCAAGTAGCTGCCCGGGGCGCAGGCCTCGCGGTAGGTGCGCAGGATCCGGGCCGGGTCGTCGGCATCGGGTACGAAGTGCACGATGGCCACGGCCAGCACCGCCACCGGCCGGGAGAAGTCCAGCAGCCCGGAAACGCCTGGTGCGGACAGGACATCGGCCGGGCGGCGGATGTCTGCTTGGGTGACGCTGACGTTCGGCTCGCCGACCAGGAGCGCCCGCGCGTGCGCGACCGCCACGGACTCGTGGTCGACGTAGGCGACCCGGGCATCCGGGTCGTGCTGGTGGGCGATCTCGTGGACGTTGCCGACGGTGGGCACACCGGAACCGAGGTCGAGGAACTGGTCGATGCCCTGCTCGCACAGGTACCGCACGGCTCGACCGAGGAACAGCCGGTTCATCCGCGCGAACCGGCCGATCTCCGGGGTGATGGCCAGCGCCCTCTCGGCGGCTTCGCGATCGACGGCGAAGTTGGCCGCCCCGCCGAGGTAGTAGTCGTACATCCGCGCCACGTTCGGCGTGGAGACGTCCACCTCGGGTCCGCTGATCTCAGTTCTCGGGTGCGCGTCGTCGCTGCCGGTGCGATCCATCGTCGAGCCTCCCCATGCCGGGTCCGCGACACACTAATCGTTGTCGGAAACCGGAAGTGGGCGATTGGGCTATCCGGGTGAGCCGTTCGAGACGCCGACGCGTTCGGCGAGCCGGCCGATGTAGGCGATGACGTCCTCTGCCGGAGCGTCCGGCAGCCCGAACAGGACCTCGGTCACCCCGCAGTCCGCCCAGGCGGTCAACGCGTCCGGATCCGGTTTGCCGGCGAGCGCGACGACCTCCGGCTCGCCGTCGCGGCCCGCCTCGCTCCAGAGCTCCCGAAGTCGTCGCACCCGGTCCTCGACGTCGCGCTCGATCGGCGTGGTGATCCAGCCATCGGCGTGCCGCGCGACCCAGGCGAGGTTGCGCTCCGTGCCACCCGCGCCGAGCAGGACCGGGACGTGCCCCGCGCGAACGGGTTTCGGCCAGGCCCAACTCGGGCCGAAGCTCACGAACTCGCCCTCGTAGTGCGCTTCCTCCTGCGTCCACAGCGCCCGCATGGCGTCCAGGTACTCGCGCAGCGCGGTCCGCCGCCGGCCGCCGGGGATGCCGTGATCGGCCAGTTCGTCGGTGTTCCAGCCGAATCCCGCTCCCAGCACGACGCGTCCGCCCGACAGGTGGTCGAGCGAGGCGATCGTCTTCGCGAGCGAGATCGGGTCGTGCTCGGCCGGCAGGGCGACGGCGGTGGACAGCGTGATCCTCCGCGTCACCGATGCGGCAGTGGCCAGCGCGACCCACGGATCGAGAGTGCGCAGGTAGCGGTCGTCGGGGAGCTCGTCGCTGCCCGTGCCCGGATGGGCGGCTTCCCGCCGCACGGGGATGTGGGTGTGCTCGGGGACGGCGAAGGAGTCGAACCCCGCCTCCTCCGCGGTCCGCGCCGCCTCGGCGGGCGAGATGCCGCGATCGCTGCTGAACAGCACGATGCCGTATCGCACAGGTATGCCTCCGATCCCGCTGCTCCGCTCGAGCCCGATTAGAACACGTTTCACTTCTATGTGGAATGGCCGCGCGCGGAAGCGGATCAGCGCACGTGCTGGAGGCAGGCGACGGCTGCGGAGGAACTGCCCGGCTTAGGTCTCAGCGCTGGTACTTCTAGGCGGGGAGCGCGGCCAGGAGGTTCTCCTCGGTCGTTCGGACCTGGTTGGCCAGTCCGGTCAGCACGGGTTCCAGGCCCTCGGGGGCTTCATCGCGGTCCGGGCGGGCCGGTGCCGGTGGTGTTCGGTCGTCCAGGACGTCGAGGGCGGCACTGAGGTGTTCGGGAGCGGTGAGCGCTGCGGTGGTGCCGAGCGTGGAGAGGTCGTTCAGGGCGGCTCGGTAGCGGTCGAGTTCGGCGAGCTGGTCGTCGTCGAGTTGTTCGCGGTCGGGCGTGAGCTCCGCGCGGGCTCGCGCTGCAGCTCGGTTCAGGGCGACCGTTTCCGGACTCGTGGCGCTGCCCGGTTCGGTCAGCGCGCGCAGCGCTCCTGCGGTTTCCACCCGCGCGGTGACGATTCGGCGTTGCAGGGGTTCTGGGCGCAGGCCCGGGACGACGGCGAAACCGATGACGACGCCGATGGTCGCCGCGGCGAGCGTCAGCAGCGCGTACTCGACCAGGGTGTGGACCGGGTCGGTGTGCCGCAGGGACGCGTTGAAACCGACCGTCACCACGACCATGAACGTGTAGGCGTAGGTCGGGCGGGCCATCATGTTCCACAGCCCGATCAGCAACGCCACCCCCGCGACCACGGGCAGGTACGGGGTGGGCACGACCAAGACGATCACGGCCGACAGGGCTGCTCCGGCGAGCAGGCCGATGACGCGCGGTCGGGCCTTGGACAGCGTTGCGCGCCAGCTCGCCTGCAGGATGCCGAAGGTCGTCATCAGCGCGGTGGCGACCAGCGGATCACCTGGCGGCAGGTACGAGGTCAGGACCAGGGCCAGCAGCAGTCCGAACGCCGTGCGCACCGCGTGCCGGACCTGGATCGAGCGCAGCCGCACGCTCGGCTGCAGGACCGCTTCCCGCAACCGGTGGTGCCGGTCGGCCAGCGGGACCCGCGAGGTGTCGCGCTCGTCGACGGCCCGCTCCACAGCATCGAGGGCGGCCGAGGCATCGGAGAGGAGCCTCGTGCCGGAGGCCGCTTGCTCTGCGCTGGCTTCCGGAGCGGGTTTCTTGGCGCGAATTCGTTCGGCGAGGCCCTCGGCCCGAGTGCGTGCGGAGGCCAACGCCTCGTCGAGTTCTGCCCGGCCTGCGCGCTGGATCGCCTCGGCCGAGCGCAGGGCCAGGCGGTAGCGGGACGCCGCGCCGAGCGCTGCACCGAGCCAGCGGCGGCGGCCGTCGGCCAGCCACGTGTCGAAAGCGGCGTCCAGGTCGGGAACTTCGGCGTCGAGGACGTCGGCGATCTTCGCGCGGGTCGCCTTGGACGGGTCCGAGATGCCGAGCAGCACGCGCAGCAAGACGGCGATCACCACGCCGGTCACCGCGGCGACGACGACCTGCCAGGGGCCGACGGGTCCGAGCAGCGCCATGCCGTAGGCGAACAGCGTGACCATGCCCAGACCGAGGCCGACCGTGACGAACCGCGGCCCCCGCACCGGCAGCAGCGCCGCGACGAACACGATCACCACGATGACCGCGATCGCAGCGGGCCGGGAGACCTCCCCGAGCAGCCGCGGCACGATCGCCGCGAACAGCAGCAGCGGGCTCAAGGCCGCCGCCAGGCGCAGATCGGGCCGCAGCGGACCGCCGAGGAAGGCGAGCAGGGAGAACAGCGCGACGAACCCGCCCACGACGGAGGCCGATCCGGCGCCCACCGCGTAGCCGACGAGGAACGTCGGGACCAGGGCCACCGCGAACAGGACGAGCAGCAGCGGGCTTCCTTTGGCCCGGGTGGACGCGCTGTCGGTCTTGCTCATCTGCTACCTCGGGGTGCGGATCGGGTGGGGCGGTCGGTGCGCGCAACATGATCGCCCGCCCGAGTGCTCCCCGCAGAGTACGGTCAGCTGTTCACCACCGGGTAGAACAGGGGCATGCCTGAAGACGGTGTTACGGCGCTGGTGGTGCCGCTGCCGGAAGCTGATCGACTGCTGGCCGCGGTGGCGGCGCGGTTCCCGGACGCGGTGCGGCCGGTGCCCGCGCACGTTTCGCTGCTGTACCCGTTCGTGCCCGCTGAAGCGCTAGACGAGCGGGTTCTGGCCGCTCTGGCCGAGGTTTTCGCCGGTCAGCCGCGGTTCGGGGTGGAGCTCGGCGAGTGCCGTCGAGCAGGCGGATTCGTTTCCCTGCGGCCGACTCCGGAAGACGGGTTCACCGCGCTGAGCGGCCGTATTCGCCGGCGGTGGCCGGATCTGCTCCCGTACGGCGGCCGATTCGGTAGCGACGTCGAGCCGCACCTGACGGTCGCGCTGAACACCTCGGACGAAACGGCGGCGGCGGTGGAGCGCGAGATCGTCCCGGAGTTCGCGCCGATCCGGGCCGAAGTCGGCGAGGCCTGGCTGATCGGCTTCCAAGGCGGGTGGGAGTTGCGCCGGCGGTTCGACTTCACCGGCTGACGCCACGCCGTCGCCGGTCCTCGGTCAAGCGGTCCGATGCGCGTCGACCCAGTCCACGATCTCGTCGAGGACCTGCTCCTTCTCGGGCTCGTTGTGGGACTCGTGGTAGAGGCCTTCGTGGAGCCGGTAGGTGAGATCCGCCGAACCGGCGCGTGTGCGCACCAACTCGCTGGCGGTCGGCGGCATCAGCTGGTCCGCGCCGCCGTGCAGGACGAACAGCGGCATGGTCAGCGAAGGCAGCCGTTGCGGCATGGCTTCGGCGGTCCGCATGATCTCGACGGCGGTCCGCGCGCGCATCCTCCCGTTGTGGTTGAGCGGATCGGCGCGGAAGGCCCGCACCACCTCGGGATCGCGGCTGATGGTGTTCGCGTCGATGCGCCGCACGCCGAGGTCGGGCAGCAGCTTCGACAGCAGCGGTGCGAACGCCTTCTCCACGCCCGACACCGGGCCGGGGTCGAGCGCCGGGGCGGAGATCACGGCACCGGCGATCCGGTCCAGCGGCGTGCCGGTGAGGTACTGCAGCGAGATCAGCCCGCCCATGCTGTGCCCGTAGACGAACATCGGAACGTCGTCATGGCGCTCACCGGCCAGCCGTGCCAGCAGGTCGACCCCGGTGACAGCGGCGGCCATGCTGCCGATGTTGCCACGGGTGCCGGGCGATCGGCCGTGCCCCGGGTGGTCCAGGGCGTAGACGGCGTAGCCGCCCGCTCCGAACCGCTCGGCGACGTGCCGGAACCGGCCGCTGTGCTCGTGCACGCCGTGGACCAGCACGACCACCCCGGCCGGCTGGTCCACGGTCCAGCTCTGCCAGTACTGCCCCGAGGACAGGGTTCCTTCGGAGTGCGTCGTCTTCGGCAACGCCTCGTCGTGGGGCTTCGTCATCGAGCACCTTCCCGGCCGACTGCGCTTGCGGAGTGCCTCCGCAAGCCTCGTCCGGTGATCGATTCTCGGCAACCCCGGGATCCGCTCAGCAGATCACGGTGCTGGCTTGGCATCGAGCTCAGTCGAGTCTGCTGTGAACTGAGGAGAACGATGCGGCAATGGTTGTTTAGACGGCCTCGGCCGCCCGTAACGGTATTGCCTGGTCGGGATCCGGCCAGGGGCAGACAAGACGTCGAATCGTCTGCTCCAAGTCACTCGTCTCAGTCGCGAATCGGCCATCACGCGAAATTTCTTCATGCGAGTACTGGCACTCATGGTGGGCTGCCGCGATGTATGGGGTGTCGGTGTTGGGCCGACCGTGACGTAGGAAGGTGGCGATGGGTGTGAAGGCAGACGACGTGCCCGGGCAGCAGGAGGTCGTTCTGGAACGGCCCTTGACGGGTCTGGCATTGGCAGTCGCAGACATGCGCAATCAGGCGATTCGTGCGCGTGATCGCGGGAGGGCGATGAACAGGGTGGCCACCACGCTGGCTATGTCTGGAGGGAACGCTCGCGTGGAGGTCGATGAACCGGACGGTGCGCGTTGGTCGATGGTCGTCACTGCGCCGGTGTGCGGCCAAGCGGACGTGCACGGGTGAGCGCGAAAGATCCCGGTCAGGAAGGCGATGAGGAGGACCTCGCGACCTTCCTAACGTCTCACTGGGATGAGCTTACCGAGTTGTCCGACGCAGAGTGGGCAACCACCACGTAGCCGAGGACATTCGGCAGAACGCGGCCAAGGGTTTCGTGATCTGGTGGCGTAAGCGGCAGCCAGTGCAGACGAACGAGAGGACGCCGATGCTGTTCAGCATCGCACATCGGAAGATCGCCGACTATTACCGTGAAGGCTCGCGGCGTCCGGTCACACCGATGGAAGGTGGACCGCTCGCAGACGACGCTACTATCTCGACTGAGGAGGAGGTGCTCGCTGAGCTGGGCTACCGCGAGCTCATGCAGGTGCTCTCGTACCTGACTCCTGCACAGCGGCGCGCCTTCGAACTGGTCCGCGTGGACGGCCTCAAACATCGGACAGCTGCGGAGATCATGGGTATCAGTCTGTCAGGTCTGCGAAAGCACTTGGACGCCGCCAAGAAGAATCTGATGCGACGTATCGATGGACTTTCCGAGCCCTTCAATATTGCGGCGTCCAGAGGGAGTTCCCATGACTGACCACCAGGGCACGCACATGTTGAAGCCGTTCGATATGGACCTGCTAAACCGGGCTGTCGAGGAGATGGATCCAGCAGACAGGGAGGCTGAGCTGGTAGCGGCCGACCGAATCGCTGTCGGGCACGCCGCTGAGAGCCTCGGTGCCGAGTATTTCTCGCGCGGCGATCTTGATGCCGCCCATCGTTGGTACGGTCTTGCTGTCGACTGCGGAGTGCCGAATGCTCCAGAAACCTTGGCCGACATCGCGATGCTTCGCGAGGCCATCGAGTCACCCGAAATCCGTTGTGCTGCCGCCAACACCTCGCTCGCGCCTATCAGTGGGGGAGTTGACACTGAGCAGATACCCGTAGCCGATGAGATCTCCAATGCGGCGAGCATAGTTCGAGCAGCCAAGGACGCTGCGGCCCGCATCATCGATGATGCTCATGCTCGCGCGGACCGAATTGTTGCTGATGCCCGTGATTCCCGAGAAGCTGCGCGGGAAACCTCGCGCAGTATCGCTGACTTACTCGATCACGGGTGGTCGAGCGGCCAGGTGGATGCTGGCACTCGCTCGGGCTTGCTTCTGTGTGCTGCTTCTACCGGCAGTGGCAAGACGAATACGATCACGAATCTGATTGATAAGTTGGCCCGCGACGGGCGTCGCACCTTGCTTGTTGCGCCTACGAAGGCGGTCGCTGAACAGGTGGCGCGACACCTTGCCAGGAGATCGCCGTTCTTCCGTGACGCTGAATCTATCTTCGATACGGATGACTGGTCACGGGCCGAGATAAGTCTGGCGTCCGAGTTGGTTCAGTGTGTGGGGCGACTGAACCGGGGCGGCGATCCCCGCATCGGGAGTGCGATGTCCGCGGATTATCGCCAACCTGTTGTGCCGACCTTGACAGCTTCTGCATGCGACGCCAGCGCTTGTTTCACTGCCGAGTTCGCGTCGTCCTTCCGCGTTCTCGCTCGCGATATCGGACCTGATACCGAGCTTTTGCAGTGGAAGAGCGTCCAATCCCGCGCCGTCTCGTACTGGAGGAGGTTGCTCGAAGTATCTGCTGTCTTGTCGGCTGCGGACATACGTGGCAAGGCATGCCCGCATTGGCGACAGGTCTTGGGCGACGTGGGGTGGTCTGTGCAGGCGGATGCAGAGCACGACGTCGAGTGGCTCAAGCTGCTGAGAACTGAACTGAACGAGGGATCGTCGCTGGTCGAGGTTGCTGAGCGCCTGCTTCACCTGCTCGATTCGGCGGGCAAAATGCGGATGGATCCGGAGGCCCGGCGAGATCAGCTCACGCCGGGCCCCGAACTGATCCGGGCACTCGATCAACTAGATCCGGTCGGGAACAGGTCGGACGTGCTCGCGCGATAAGCGGAGTCACCGGACATTCCCGGCCTTGTGTTCGCCGGTGGCAGGCCCGAATGATGTAAAGGACGACGGCGTCCGAGGCTGTCTGGCGCCGTTCTTCGACCAAGTTCCGTTGGTGATGGTTCCGGTTTCGTCCGGCGGACGGCGAGGGTCGCGCGCGGTCCAT
>NZ_JBEOVY010000159.1:0-16822 GCF_040295745.1 Saccharopolyspora sp. NPDC002686 | reverse complement strand
GGTTACCGGGAGTGCGGGGGCGTCAAGGTCCACCCCTGGGGGTCAGGTGGACGGCGTCCATGCTACTTCGTGGTATGCGAGATGTCTCTAGGGGCAGAGATCTTTTTTCTCGCGGACCACCGCGAATTTCAGGAAGAGCTGGGTCAGCGGACCGATCGATGTTGCGTAGAGCACGGTTCCGACACCTACCGTGCCGCCGAGCACCCATCCGACGGCGAGCACGCAGACCTCGATAGTGGTGCGCACCACTCTGAGCGACCACCCGGTCCGGGCGTGCAGGCCGGTCATCAAACCGTCTCGCGGTCCCGGTCCCAGCCGCGCTCCGACGTACACCGCGGTGGCGAGCCCGTTCAGCGCGATCGCGAAGACCATCAGGGCGAGCCGGGCCGGGAGCGAGCTGAGCTGCGGGGTCATCGCGAGGGTGAAGTCCACCGCGAACGCGATGACGACCACGTTGGCCACCGTGCCGATGCCCGGGCGTTGCCGCAGCGGTAACCACGCCAGCATCACGAGCACGCCGGTCAGCGCGGTCACCGCGCCGAAGCTCCAGTTCAGCCGCTGCGACAAGCCCTCGTGCAGCGCGTCCCACGGGCTCAGGCCGATTTCCGCGCGGACCATGAGGCCCATGCTGATCCCGTAGGCGGCCAGGCCGCCGAGCAGTTGCGCGAACCGGAGGGCCGGTCGAGTCCTGATCGGAAGCGGCGAGAGGTCCACCTGAGCTGGTAACGAGGCCATGAGCTCTTTATAGACCAATATTGGACTTCAAATCGAGAGCCAATCCCACTACATTGGATCCATGGTTTTCACGACCTCCGCCCAGATCCACGGGCGCAAGCTCGTCGACCTGCTCGGTTCCTGGCACGGCGCGGACCGGCCGTCGTCGCACTTGCTGGCCGCCGCGGTGCGGCACCTGGTGCTGGACGGACGACTCCCGCCGGCACCCGGTTGCCTGCCGAGCGCGAGCTCGCGGAAAGCCTCGGCGTCAGCCGGACCCTGGTCGCCCGGACGCTGGACCGGCTGCGCGAGGACGGCTTCGCGGCCAGCCGGCGGGGTGCGGGGTCGTGGATCAAGCTGCCGGATTCGGATCGGGACAACGAAGCGCACGGCGGCTGGTTCCCACCGGAGAGCACCGAGGTGCTGAACCTCGCGCAGGCCACGCCCAGCGCGCCGCCGGAGCTGTGCGCTGCGGTGGACCGAGCGCGGCTGCGCCTGACCGAGCAGCTGCCGACCCACGGTTACCAGCCGCACGGTCTGCCGATCCTGCGCGAGCGGTTGGCCGAGCGGTTCACCCGGCGCGGCCTGCCGACGAACCCGGAGCAGATCCTGATCACCAACGGCGCCCAGCACGGCTTCGCGCTGGTGCTGCGGATGCTGGTTTCGCCTGGTGAGCGCGTTCTCGTGGAGCACCCCACCTACCCGAACGCCCTCGAAGCGCTGCGCGGCCTCAACGCGATGCCGGTGGCGGTGCCGATGGTCGAGGACGGTTGGGACCTCGAGCTGCTGACCGCGAACCTGCGCCAGACCTCGCCGCGGCTGGCCTACCTGATCCCGGACTTCCACAACCCGACCGGTGTCCGGCTCGACGCCGAAGGCCGCGATCGGCTCGCCCGAGCACTGGCCCGGACCTGCACGAATGCGGTCGTCGACGAAACCCTGGTGGACATCGACCTGACCGACGAGCAGCCTCCGCCGCCGATGGCCGCGCTGACCGACCGGGTGATCACCGTCGGCTCGGCCAGCAAGTCGTTCTGGGGTGGGCTGCGGCTGGGGTGGATCCGGGCGTCCGAGGACTTCGTGCAGCGCATGGTCGTCGGGCGGGCCGCCCTGGACCTCGGCAGCCCGGTGCTCGAGCAGCTGGTCCTGGCCGAGCTGCTGACCGACGCCGACGAGGTCCTGGCACGTCGGCGCGCTGAGGTGGTCGAGCGGCGGAACTGCCTGGTGGACGCCCTGCGCGAGCACCTGCCGAGCTGGCGCTTCCGGATCCCCGACGGCGGGCTGTCGATGTGGTGCGACGTCGGCGCGCCGGTGAGCAGCCGGCTGGCGGTGGCAGCGGAGCAGCACGGCGTGCGGGTCGCGCCGGGCGCGCGGTTCTCGGTGAACGGTTCGCTGGAGAACTGGGTCCGCCTGCCGTTCACGCTGCCCGACGATCAGCTGGTGGAGGCCATCCGCCGCCTCGCCGCCGCTTCCGCTGCGGTTCACGGCGGTGGACCGACGGGCCTGACAGCTCCGATCGCGTGAAACGTGCGGGCGGCCGTCCGCATTCAGGACGGCCGCCCGCGCACCGCCGACCACCCGTCGGCACGGCCCCTCGTCGTGCCGATGAGCGGTTCGAGCGGTAGGTGTCGCCCCGGTGCCGCAGGGGCATTTGCGGCACCGGGGCCGGGGACCACGCCTTCGCGGTTCGGCAGGTCAGCGACGTCGCCGGGAGGCTGGTGGTGCCCCGATCCGACCCGGCCGGGCGCAGACGGCCGACTCGGAGCTTGGGTGCGCGATGACCAGAGTCACCGCCGAAGCGGTTCGGTGCAGCGTCAGTCGGGAGATGCTGACGGTTCGGCGGACGACAAACCCGAGATCGGGCGGTTTTCCGGGTGTTTCGAGCCGACCGTCCGCGGGTTGGTCAGGCTCGGTCCGGTCGGCAGCACGACCAGCGCACCGCGCAGGTCGCCGGTCCCGGAAGCGGGTTGCGACGGGGCGTCGGTGTCATGATCGCTGCTGTTCAGAGGTGCTTCGTCGGCTGAGTCGGGGTTGGGCGCACGAGGTTCCGCAGGGCTGTGGGCGTGGGTGCGCTCAACGGCGACAGGTTCCGGGGGCGACGGCTCGGCTCGCGCGGCGCGGGGTGGCGCGGCGGAGGGCTGCTGCATCGACGGCAGCGCGGTCGGCGCAGCCATCGGGGTGGGATCCGGATCGTCGACCGAGGCAGGCGGTTCCTGCTGGTCGACCGGTGCCGGCGGTTCGATCTCCACGGCGTCGGGCGGCTCGGGCTCCGGGCGCTGCACCTCGTCCAGTTCGGGGTGCAGGTCCTCCGCGCGCGGCGGCACGACGTCGAGCTCTGGCGGGGCGATTTCGACCTCGACCTGCGGCTTTTCGAGGTCGGGTTGGTCGGCGGCTTCGGCGATCGAGTCCGCGCCGAGCCAGCCGCCGAGGCAGATGCCGCTGAACAGCGAAACCCGCGCGACGAGCAGGGCGAGCCGCGACCTGGGGCCGCGCAGTGCGCAGCTTCCGGTCACGATCACCACCGCCTGTCGGTCGGGTCCCGCGCGGCAGAGCGCGGCATCAGCGTTGGTTGCGCCGTGATCGACGCCGTTGGTGGCATTCAACCACTTCCAGCGGCTGTTTCGCGCCACCGACCGCGAGGGGAACAGCGGTCGTGCCTGCATTCTCCACGCAATCGGGCGACTGGGGAAGATCTACGCCGCCGTCGGTCGGGTGAGTCCGGTACCGGCGGGCGGCGTGTCCGCTGTGGACGGACGACGTGCTGGGCACAGTGTCCGCTGTGGATCAAGGGAGCGGAACTCAACTCGGGATCGGTGAACTCCGGCAGCTGTGGGCGGCCTACGGGCACGACCTGCTGCTGCACGATCCGGGCGGGAGCGGTGAATGCCTGGTCCGGCGTGGTGAGCTGATCACCTCGGCGGCGTCGCTGGACCCGGTGCTCGACCGCTGCCGGAGGTGGGTCGACGAAGTGCAGCACGACGAGGAACTGCTGCTGGCCAGGGTGCGGTTGCGGGGCGCGGAGCGGGATCGGTGCGTCGACGTGGCGCGCGAAACCAGCGGTGCCGCGGCCAACCACGTGCACTTCGGAAGCCCGGTCATGTACGGAACACCCGTTATGTACGGCACCGGCGCGGAAGCGCAGGCGGCGCCTCCGATCCCGGAACCGCCCGCGGTGCAGTGGGATCCGGCGGTGGTGGTCGGGGTGCTCGACACCGGTTGCGATCCGCATCCGTGGTTCCGGGACCGGCCGTGGTTCGAGGCGGTGCCGGAAGAGCTCGATGCCGACGACGACGCAGGTCAGGACCGGCAGGCCGGGCACGGGACGTTCGTCAGCGGAGTGCTGCTGCAGCACGCGCCGGGAGCGGTGCTGCGGACGCAGCGGGTGCTCTCCTCGCTCGGCTTCACCGACGACTACACGGTGGTGGCCGGGCTGCGTTCGCTGCGGTTGGCCGCTGCCGCGCGGGGTGAGCGCATCGGCGTAGTGGTGCTGACCGCCGGCTGCCACACCGCCGATGACGAATGCCCGCCGATCCTGCGGGAGGAGCTGGAGCACTGGTCGGACGCGGTCGTCGTGGCGGCGGCCGGGAACCAGGCGCGGAGCAGGCCGTTCTGGCCCGCGGCCCTGCCGTCGGTGGTGGGCGTGGCCGCGACCGGGGCGGACGGAGCGGTGGCGGAGTTCTCGAACTTCGGGCCCTGGGTCGACGCAGCCGCGCTCGGCGTTGATGTGACCAGCAGTTTCGTCCAGATGGCCGGTGGCGGTGGCCGGAACTTCGGCTATGCGAGCTGGAGCGGGACGTCCTTCGCCGCGCCGCGAGTGGCGGCGGCTGCTGCCACCGCGCTGCACGAGGGCCGGACTCCGGCAGAAGCACTCGAAATCGTTCGCCAGGACTACCCGTTCGAGCGGTAATCGGCGCGAAGTGAATCTGTACGGCCTGCTCGCTCCTCTATTACCCGGGGGCCGAAAGATCGAGAGCGGGGAGGAGCAGGTCGTGCAGGAGGTCGGGGAGACCGGTGCCGGGGCGGTGCTGTTGCGCCGGGCGGCGGCCGGTGATCAGCGGGCGTGGCAGGAGTTGGTGGACTGCAACGCGTCGGTGGTCT
Organism: Saccharopolyspora sp. NPDC002686; assembly: GCF_040295745.1. Taxonomy (NCBI): domain Bacteria; kingdom Bacillati; phylum Actinomycetota; class Actinomycetes; order Pseudonocardiales; family Pseudonocardiaceae; genus Saccharopolyspora; species Saccharopolyspora sp. NPDC002686. Next base: position 12,010 of record NZ_JBEOVY010000159.1, on the reverse strand, counting down.
GGGGTGTTTCGCGGGCGTTCACCACGAGCACCGCGGATGCCGAGGACGTCTGCCAGGCGACGTGGTTGTTGTTGGCGGAGAACCTGGATCGGCTGCGCGATCCGGGATCGCTGTCCGCGTGGTTGGTGACGACCGCGCGCCGGGAATCGTTGCGGTTGCACCGCGCTCGGAAGCGGGAATCGCCGGTGGGGCTGGATTCCGAGGCGCTCGCGGTGGCCGAGCACGCCGAGGATCCGGAGCACAAGGTGCTGCGGGATCTGACGAGTTCGCGGTTGGCGCAGTCGTTCGCCGAGTTGCCGCAGCGCTGCCAGCAGCTGCTGCGGGTGCTGGCGGTCGCGCCGGAGGCGAGCTACGCGCAGGTCAGCGAGGTGCTGGGGTGGCCGCGCGGCACGATCGGGCCGAAGAAGAGCCGGTGCCTGGCGGAGTTGCGGCGGCGCATGCTCGCCGCCGACGTGCCTGAGGAGGTGGCGGGATGAATCCGCAGCTGCCGAGCGAGCTGCGCGGGTTGCGCGATCTGTTCCAGTCCTGCGATCCCGTTCCCGATCGGGCGCTCGCGGGCGCGTACGCGGCGATGTCGCGCCGGTCGGGTTACCGGGATCCGGTGGCGTTGCAGTTGATCGGGGATTCCGCGGAGTCGCTGGCCCAGGTGCGTTCCATCGGTCCGCCGGAGCCGCGGGTGCTCACCTTCGCGATGCCGGGCCGGGTTCTGGAGCTGGACCTGCTCCCGGTCGAGGATGACCGGTACGAGGTGTCCGGCATGGTGCTGAACCGAGCGGGCGGCGCACCGCCGGCCGGGGACGTGGTGCTGCGGCACCGGGTCGGCGAGTGCGCGGGCTCGTTGGACGAGCACGGTGCGTTCCGGGTGGGAGATGTCCCGCGCGGTCCGCTGAGCGTGGTGTTCCGGCCGCTGCGGTCGGAGCCCGCCGTCGCGGATTGGCTGGTCTGTTGAGCGCCGGGGCGGCGGTGGCACCGCCGGATCGGATCGGGTCCGCCACCTGGTGGCGGGACAACGCCAGCTCGGCGCCGGATGACGCGATGCGCAAAGCCGTGGAGCTGCTGTCCGATGCGGACGGCGAGCTGCGCGCGCTGGCCCGCCACATCGCGGCTTTGGCGGCGGTCGAGCAGGGGCGGGTGCGGCAGGCGCACCGGCACGCCCGTCTCGGGCTCACCGCTGCGCGCCGCGCGGAGCGGTGGCGGTTGGCCGGGCAGTTGCAGCTCACGTTGGCGTGGATCGAGCTGGAGCGCGGCGACGTCGACGCCAGCTGGGCGAACCTGGTGGCGGCGGAGCCCCAGCTGTCCGCTGCCGAGCAGGGGCGCGCGGCGTGCTTGCGCGGACTCCTGCACTGCCAGGGCGATCAGCACCGCGAGGCACGTGCCGAGCTGACCCGGGCGCTGCGCAGCCTGACGGCCGACGACGACCGCCGTTGGATGGCCAACGCGCTGATGGGCCGTGGTCTGGCCAACCTGTACGAGAACCGGTTGGAGGCTGCCGAATCGGATCTCGCCGCAGCGGAACGGGTTTTCGCCTCAGCAGGTCAGGCCGCGCGGGCGGCGGGGTGCCGGCACAACCGGGGCTGCGTCGCGTTCCGGGCCGGTGACCTGCCGCGCGCGTTGCGGCTGTTCGAGGAAGCCGTCGCGGCCGGCTTGGACGTGCGGTCGAGTCCGGAAGCGCTGGTCGATCGCGCGGAGGCGTTGGCCGCGGCCGGGTTGACCGCCGATGCGCGAGCGGTGATGGAGCAGGCGGCGGATCGGCTGGCGGCGTGCGGCAGGGCTGGGCGGCTCGCGGAGACCAGGTTGGCGCTCGCCAGTTGCGCGTTGCAGGTCGACGACCTGGTCGCCGCGGGGCAGGCGGCGACCAGCGCGCGCCGGCTGTTCCGCACGCAGCGCCGTCCGGCGTGGGCGGCGTTGGCGACAGCCGTGGTGTGGCAGGCGAAGCTGCGCGCCGGCCAGTGCTCGCGGTACTCCTTGTCGGCGGCGCGGCGAGCGGCTGCTGCGTGCGCCGAGTTCGGCTGGACCGGCTTGGCCGCGGAACTCCGGCTGACCGCGGCCAGATGCGCGGCGCGGGCGGGAATGCGCGCGGCGTCCCGGAAATTGCTCGCCATGTGCGCGCCGTTGCGGGAAGTCGTCGAGTCGCCTCCGCAGCACCGTGCGCTGGGGTGGTTGGCCGAAGCTCTGCTGGCCGAGCAGGACGATGACGCCGAGCGGCTGTTCGAGGCGTGCGAGGGTGGTTTGCGCGCTGTGGACGGTCAGATCTCCGACATGGCGGCCTTCGAACTGCGCGTGCACACCGCGGGACTGGCCGCTGAGCTCGGTGATCTCGCGGTCGGTGCCGCGCTGCGCAGCGGAGATCCCGAACTGGTGCTGCGCTGGACGGAGCGGTCCCGGGCGAGTGCCCTGCACCGCCGGGCCTTGCGGCCACCGGTGGATCCGCAGCTGAACTCGGCCCTGGTGCGATTGCGTTCCGCGGTGCAGGGGACTCAGCGCACGCGGGACCCGAAGCAGGCGCTGCGGGCAGTCGCCGGGTTGGAGGAGCAGGTCCGCCACCGGGCGATCCTCGTGGAGGGCCGGACCAGCGGGCTGCCGATGCAGTGCGGGCTGGACGAGCTGGCGGCCGAGCTCGGTGACGCCGCGCTGCTGAGCCTTTGCTCCTACCGCGGCAGGCTTTTCGCCGTGTCCATTGTGGATGCGAAGGTTCGGTTGCACGTGCTCGGTCCGGAGTCCAATGCGCACGCGCAAGCGGCTCGACTTCGGCACCTGCTGGCCAGGCAGGCGAGCGGTACGGCGCCGCGTGCTGCACCGATGTTCGAGTACGGAGCTCGGCAGGCGGCGGAGGAGCTGCAGGCCCAGCTCCTGGACCCGGTGCTGCCGGCGCTCGAACAGGGGCGTCCACTGGTGGTGGTTCCGACCGGGCGGTTGCACGTGCTGCCTTGGGCGGCGTTGCCGGCCTGTCGAGGCCGGGGCGTCACGGTGGCGCCGTCCGTGCGTTGCTGGCTGCGTGCGGCGCAGGACGCGCGTGCTGCGGACCCGGCGGGCTCGGCGGTGTGGATCGCCGGCCCCGGGCTGCGCCACGCGGAGCGTGAGGCGCGGGCGCTGCACGGTGCGGCGGGCGGTCGATTGCTGGTCGGCGAAGCTGCGACCACCGATCGACTTCTGTCCACTGTGGATGGCGCTGCGGTGGTGCACATCGCTGCGCACGGCAGGTTCCGCGACGACCAGCCGCTGCTGTCCTGCCTGGACCTCGCGGACGGTCCGCTCTACGCATACGACCTCGACAGGCTGCACCGCGGTCCAGCCACTGTGGTGCTGTCGGCCTGCGACGTGGGCCGGTCCGCGGTCAGCCGAGGTGATCAGCTCAGCGGCCTGGCGACCACGCTGCTCGGCCGCGGCACCGCGACGGTGATCGCCAGCGTCGTCCCGGTCCCCGACGAGCGAACGGTCGGCGTGATGATGTCGCTGCACAGGGCCTTGCGCGGCGGAGTCGCACCGGCCGAAGCGCTCGCCGCGGCCCAAGCCGAACACGGCGAATCAGGATTCGTCTGCCTCGGATATGGAGGTGATCGATGACCACTTCCCCGAGCGGGTGAGCCGACCTGCGGGCACCCCGGGATCGTCAGCGGAGCTTGTGGAGGCGGCGGACTGCTTCGTCGAGGACCTCGTCCTTCTTGCAGTACGCGAAGCGCACCAGGTGCTTGGCGGGTTCCGGGTTGTCGCAGAAGACCTGGACCGGGATCGCGGCGAGGCCGATGCGTTCCGGGAGCGAGCGGCACAGCTGCTCGCCGTCGTCGAAGCCGAGCGGCCGGACGTCGGCGCAGATGAAGTACGTGCCTTCGCTGTGCAGCACGTCGAAGCCGGCGTCGGTCAGTCCTTCGGCGAGCCGGTCGCGCTTGCGCTGCATGTTCTGGCGGAGCTGCTCGGCCCAGTCGAGCTCGTTGCGCAGCGCGTGCGCGACCGCGGGCTGGAACGGGGCGCCACCGACGAAGGTCATGAACTGCTTGGCCGCGCGCACCGCGCCGACCAGCTCGGCCGGTCCGCAGACCCAGCCGATCTTCCATCCGGTGGCGTTGAAGGTCTTGCCCGCGCTGGAGATCGACAGCGTGCGCTCGGCCATGCCCGGCAGGGTGGCCAGCGGGTGGTGCTCGAGACCGTCGTAGAGGAGGTGCTCGTAGACCTCGTCGGTGATGGCGATGACGTCGTTCTCGCGGCAGACCTCGGCGATGGCGGCCAGCTCGGCGTCGGTGAACACGGTGCCGGTCGGGTTGTGCGGCGAGTTCAGCACCAGCGCACGGGTCTGCGGCCCGACGGTGGCGCGCAGCGCGTCGAGGTCGAGCTCGAAGCGGTGGTCCTCGCCCTGCCGCAGCGCGACGGTCCGGCGCACGCCGCCGGCCATCGCGATCGCGACGGGGTAGGAGTCGTAGTACGGCTCGATGAGCACGACCTCGTCACCGGGCTCGACCAGCGCGATCAGCGCGGCGGTCAGCGCCTCCGTGGCGCCGCAGGTGACCAGCACCTCGTCCTCGGGCCGGTGCTCGATGCCGTAGCGCGCTGCGCGGTGCTCGGAGATCGCGGCGCGCAGCTCCGGCTCGCCCATGCCCGGCGAGTACTGGTTCACGCCGTTGGCGATCGCCTCCTGCGCGACCCGCAGCATGCTCTCGGGGCCATCGGTGTCCGGGAATCCCTGGCCGAGGTTGACCGCGCCGGTCTTCCTGGCCAGCTCGGTGATCTCGGCGAAGATCGTCGCGGTGAACGGGCGCAACCGGGTGGTGAGGGCTGGAGTACGCACGTCTGCCGACACTAGTCGAAATGGCAGGCCGAATGCGGATCCAGCTCGCAGCCGTCCGAGGAGTGGTACCCGCACGGGCTCCCACCAGGGCGAACGGCGCGGTGGGCGGCACGTTCGGTTCGCCGACGGCGTGAGCACTGGTCGAGCACTGCCACAATCGATATGTGCAGCCCACATCGGTTTCCGACACTGACAAGCGCCGGCGCCTGCGGCGGATGAAGGCCGTCGCCGGCGGGCTCCTGCTGTTCGCGGCGCTGGTCTACATCTTCGCCCGCTGGCAGGAGAGCAACGGCGCCGCGTGGGCGGGCTACGTGCGAGCAGCTGCCGAGGCGGGCATGGTCGGTGCGCTGGCGGACTGGTTCGCGGTCACCGCGCTGTTCCGGCGCCCGCTCGGGCTGCCGATCCCGCACACCGCGATCATCCCCACCCGCAAGGACGTGATCGGCCGCAGCCTCGGCGACTTCGTCGGCTCGAACTTCCTGTCCGAGCAGGTGGTGCGCGACAAGCTGCGCCGCGCGGAGATCAGCAGGCGGCTCGGCGGCTGGCTCGACGACGAGGACCACGCCGAGCGCGTCACTTCGGAGCTGGCCACCGCCGTGCGCGGCGCCGTACAGGTGCTGCGCGACGACGACGTGCAGGCCGTGCTGGAGCAGGCGGTCGTGCGGAAGGTGCTCGCGCAGCCGTTCGGCCCGCCGCTCGGGCGGATCCTGTCGCAGGTCTTCGCCGACGGCTCGCACCACAAGCTGGTGGACCTGGTCTGCGACCGTGCCTACGACTGGGTGCGGGACAACCACGAGACGGTGCTGCGCGTGGTCAGCCAGCGCGCGCCGTCCTGGTCGCCGAAGTTCTTCGACGCCATGGTGGCCGACAAGATCTACGTCGAGGTGCTGTCCTTCGCCTGGGCGGTCAAGACCGACCCCGAGCACCCGATGCGCAAGGCCGTCGACCGCTTCCTAGTCGAGTTCGCCGACGACCTGCAGCACGACCCGAGGACGATGGCCAAGGCCGAGCAGATCCAGCAGCAGGTGCTGGAGCACCCCGAGGTGCAGAACCTGGTCGCCTCGGCCTGGGGCACCGCGAAGAAGATGCTGCTCGACGCGGCCGAGGACCCGTCCAGCGAGCTGCGCGTCCGGGTCCGCGACGGGCTGCGCTCGCTGGGCCGCAGGCTCGTCGAGGAGCCCGACATCCAGGCCAAGGTGGACGGCTGGGTGGAGGGCGCCACGGTCTACGTGGTGTCCAACTACCGCGACGAGCTGACCACGTTGATCACCGACACGGTGGAGCGCTGGGACGCCCAGGAGACCTCCCGCAAGATCGAGCTCCAGGTGGGCCGCGACCTGCAGTTCATCCGGATCAACGGCACCGTCGTCGGCTCCCTCGCGGGCCTGGCGATCTACAGCATCTCCCAGCTGTTCTTCTGACCTGCGGGGTCCCGCGCCCGGGAGGCGCTGCCTGGAACCGGCACGCCTCCCGGGCGTTCAGGCGGACGTGGTGTGGCGTTCCCGCCAGGAACGGGCCTTCTCCCGGTTCCCGCACACCCGCATCGAGCACCAGGTCCGGGAGCGGTTGCGGGACCGGTCGTAGAACGCCCACAGGCAGTCCTCGGCCGGGCAGATCTTGATCCGGTCCCAGTGCCCGGTGTGCGCCAGGCGGGCCGCCGCCACCAGCACGGTTCCCAGTGCATCGGTGCCGGTCAGCACGGGTATGCCCTGTTGCAGGCGGACCTGCACCGGCCAGGCGGTGGTCAGCTCCGGAGGCAGCCCGTCGCAGGAGACAGCGCTGCGCATGGAATCGCGGATCTCGCGCGCCGATTCGACGTCGGAGGCCACCCCCAGGCCCCGGTCCGCGCACCACTGCTGCCACTGGTCCAGATCGTCCAGGCGTTCGACGCCTTCGTCCACGTCGTAGGTGTTGAGGAAGGCGAGGACTAGCTCGATGTCGTGATCGAAGTCGAGTTCGACCGCCTCCAGCGTCGGTGGTCGGACCGCCTCCGGAGCGACAGCTCTGCTGTTCACGAACACCATCGTAAGCCAATAGGGGGTTGCGGCGAGTCTCTGTAACCGCCATAGTTCATACGCTGGTTAGTAACCGATAAATCAGTGTTGGCGGTTAGGAGTTCGGAATGAACCCGCTTCAGATCGAGCCGCAGGACACCGGGCACGCGCTGTCCGTCGCAGCGGCCCGCCGGACGGAGCTCGACCGAGCGCTGAGCGAGGGCGGCAGGCTTCGGCCACGCTGGCTGGACCGGTTCGCCGTTTGGTGGGCGAAGGCCTCGGCGGAGTTGAGCCCCGGCGCGGCCGTCGACCCCGGACCCCCGCCGCGCGGCTGCCTGAACTGAATGGAGGAGCGATGACCGAGCTCAAACTCGCGGCGTTCGCGATCGACTGCCCGGACCCGCGGAAGCTGGCCGAGTTCTACGGCCGCCTGCTGGGCTGGCAGATCGACGAGTCCGAAACCGAGGACGACTACTGGGTCGAGCTGGCGAACCCCGACGGCGGTGCGCCGCTGGCGTTCCAGCGGGATCCCGGCTACCGCCCGCCGACCTGGCCGAGCCGCGACGTGCCGCAGATGATGCACCTGGACATCCGGGTGCAAACCCTCGAAGAGGGCCACGAGCGCGCGATCGCGGCCGGCGCCACGCCGCTCCCGCAGCCGCCCGACCAGCTGGCCTCCAGCTGGCGCGTCTACGCCGACCCGGACGGCCACCCGTTCTGCATGTGCGCCAGCCAGGAGTGACCCCGGGCCCTGCTCCACGAACCGCGGAGCAGGGCCCGGCGTCATCGGACAGCGGGTGTCCGGACTTCCTGCGCGACGTCGACTTCGGCGTCGGGTTCGCGCAGCACGACGACGATCGCCGCGGACAGCAGCGCGCAGATCGCCGCGCAGACCCATAGCAGGACCTGCCAGGACTCCGTGAAGCTGTCGGCGACGAACTCGAAGAACTGCTGCCGCACCCCGGCCGGCAGCGATGACATCGGGCCGGTCAGATCGCCTGCGTTCACGTCGTTGGCCAGCTCCTCCGGCGTTCCGCGGTAGGCGGGCAACTGCCACAAGCCGCGGCTGAGCGACTGCTGCACCAGGTTGACGAGCGCGGAGCCCGCCGCCGCGATGGCGAGCGCTTCGCTGCCGAGGCGCACTGTGTTGAGCAGGCCCGCGGCCGTACCCGTCTTCTCGGCGGGTACAGCGGCCAGCGCCGCACCGTCGACCAGGCCGAAGTTCAGGCCCAACCCGACGCCGAGCGCGATCAGCGGCCCGGCCAGCGCCGCGAGGCCGATCCCGGGGTGGAGCACGGCCGCCAGCCATCCGACCCCGGCGGTCAGGCAGAGCAGGCTGGTCGCGAACACCGCGCGGGTGGAAACGCCCCACCGGATCAGCCGCCCGGCCAGCAGCGGGGTGACCAGGATCGGCAGCGTCATCAGCAGCATCGTGCTGCCCGCCGCTCGGCTGGTCGACCCGTTCGCCACCAGCAGGTAGTTCGGCAGCAGCGGCAGCAGGACCACGAACGACGTCGTTGCCACCACCGGGATCGAGCACAGCGCCGCGAACTTCGCGTTGCGCAGCAAGCCGAGGTCGAGCATCGGATCCCGGCGTCGCCGCTCTACCAGCGCGAACAGCGCGAGGAGCAGTGCGGCGCCGACCAGGAGCCCGAGCACTCCGGGACTGCTCCAACCCCACTGCGGTCCCTCGACCACGCCCAGCACGAGCAGGAAGGTGCCGCCGACGAACGTGGCGGTACCCGGCCAGTCCACGCTGGTCGCCGAAGCGCTGCGCGATTCCCGCATCGCCGGAACGGCGCACAGCACCGGCAGCATCAGCAGGGCGTGCGCGGCGAAGAACCACCGCCACCCCAAGGTGTCGGCCACCGCTCCGGCCATCATCGCCCCGAGCGCCAACCCGCTTCCGGTCGCGATGCCGACGGCGGTGAACGCCCGGGTGCGGGCGGCACCTTCGAAGCTGGTGGCGACCAGGGAGCTGCCGCTGGTCAGCAGCGCGGCGGCACCAGTACCGGCGACCCCGCGGGCGACGTCGAGCAGGTGGACGTCGGTGGCCATCGCGCTCGCCACCGAAGCCGATGCGAACACGACCGCGCCCACCAGGAACATCCGGCGCCTGCCGATCAGGTCGGCCAGTGAACCGCAGGCGAGCATGAAGCACGCGAAGGTCAGGTTGTAGGCGTGCACCACCCACTGCAGCGCGTCCAGCGAAGCGCCTGTCCCGGCCCCGATGTGCGGCAGCGCCACCGCCGACCCGGTCACCGAGGTCGGCAGCACCAGCAGGGTCAGCAGCACGGCTGCCAGCGTCGGTACCGATCGTGCGGTGTTCATCGGGTCGTCACGGAGCCGACGAGCCCGCCGTCGACGACGAGGTCCTGCCCGGTGATGTACGCGGCGTCGTCCGAGGCCAGGAACGCGACCGCTGCGGCGACGTCCTCGGCGTGGCCGAGCGAGCCGAGGGGCACCTCCGCCGAGTTCCGCGCCTCCGAACCGGGGTCGGTGTTCAAGCTCCGGTACATCTCCGTGTCGATGTAGCCGGGGCTGACGGAGTTGACGCGGATCCCGCGGGGAGCGAGGTCGGCGCCGAGCGTGCGCGCGAGGTTGTGCACTGCGGCCTTGCTGGCGGAGTAGACCGAGCCAGCGGCCAGTCCGCGGTGCAGCGTCCAGGACGCGTTGATGACGATCGCGCTGCCGTCCGGCATCAGCGGGAGCGCTTTCTGGACGGTGAAGTAGACGCCCTTGAAGTTGACGTCGACGGTCCGGTCGAAGTCGGCTTCGGTGATCTCCTCGCTGGGCTTGAAGATCCCGATCCCGGCGTTGGCGAAGACCGCGTTCAGGCCGCCGCGCCAGGTCTCGATGCGCCGCATCAGCTGATCGGTGTCGGCGAGCGAAGCCACGTCCGCTCGCACCGCCAGGACCCGGTCGGCGTCCAGTCCGGCGACCGCCGAGTCGAGCCGCGACTGGTCGCGGCCGGTGATGGCGACGTACGCGCCTTCGTCGAGCAGGCGGCGCGCGGTGGCCAGGCCCATGCCGCTGGTGCCGCCGGTGATCAGGGCGGTCTTGTTGGTGAATCGCTGCATGCCGATGATGCTCGAACGGATCACCGGTTCCCAGGAGTGTCGGCCGAACCTGGGTCTGCCACCACCACCCTCGGCGAGTCAGCTGGTGGCGGGTTCCGCGGCCAGGAGTTCGGCGATGCGGGATTCGGCCTCGCCGCCCGGCCGCGGGTTGTGCAGCAGCAGCCGGTGACCGGGCAGGTCGGGCAGCGGCAGCATGGTGTACTCGAAGATCAGCTCGCCGACCTCGGGGTGGTCGAGGACCTTGGTGCCCTGGGTGTTGCTGCCGACGCGGTGCTCGGCCCAGATCTCGGCGAACGCCGGGCTCACCGCGCACATGTCGGTGGCGCGAGCCGGTCGAACTCGGGGTCGTCGGGGTAGCGGGCGGCGTCGGCCCGGTACTGGCCGAGCATGGCGCGCGCGGCGTCCTGCCAGTGGCAGATCGCGGACTGGTAGCGGGCGCTGGTGAAGAAGGTCACCAGGCAGTTGTGGTCGTCGGGGCCGTAGCCGAAGACGACGCGGGCCGCGCGGTTGAGCGCGACCAGGTTCCAGTGCCGGTCGATGATGTAGGCGGGCTTGGGCATCCAGCCGTCGATCACCCGCTGCAGTTCGGGTGAGGCCTGCCGCCGCGCCGGTTCGGCCTGCGGCGGGTTGAGCCCGGCGAGCAGGTAGAGGTGCTCGCGCTCGGCGGCGTCCAGCCGCAGCACCCGCGTGATCGCGTCCAGCACGTCGGGGGACACGTTGATGTCCCGGCCCTGCTCGAGCCACGTGTACCAGGACACCCCCACCCCGGCGAGCACTGCGACCTCCTCGCGGCGCAGCCCCGGGGTGCGCCGAGTGCCGCCGGTCGGCATGCCGACGTCCGCGGGGGTCAGCCGCGCGCGTCGCGAGCGCAGGAAGTCGCGGATCTCGGCGCTGCGCCGCTGCCGCGCGTCCGCGGGAAGCCGGGTGATCTCCATGGTCGCCATCCTAGGTCCCGCGAACGGGTGCAAGCAGGGTGCTTGCAAGAGCTAGCACTCGTGCGTATCGTGGTCGGTGACCGGAGAGGTGCTAGCCCGTGGAACGTGTGGACAAAGCAGTCAACAAGGCCGTGAACCAGGCGGTCAGCGATCTCGGCGGCTACATCCGGACGCAACGCAACAACGCCCAGATCTCGTTGCGGCAGCTGGCGAAGCTCGCCGGCGTGTCGAACCCGTACCTGAGCCAGGTGGAACGCGGGTTGCGCAAGCCGAGCGCGGAGATCCTGCAGCAGATCGCCAAAGGACTGCGGATTTCCGCCGAAGCGCTCTACGTGCAGGCCGGGATTCTGGAGCGCCGCGAGAGCGGGCCGGTGGTCGACGCGATCCTCGCCGACACCGAGCTCAACGAGCGGCAGAAACAAGTGCTTCTGGACATCTACGCCTCGTTCCGGCGGGAGCACGACGCCGAACCGGACGAGGACAGCCAGCAATCCGAGGAGTGACCACCATGCCGGGTTTCCCGAAGACCGAGGACGTGAACAAGGTGCGCGAACAAGCCGAGAAGACCTTCGGCGACGCCGTCGAGCAGGCCCGCACGCCGCTGCTCGCCGCTCTCGGTGCCGGTGACCTCGCTGCGCAGGCGCTGCTGGACGCGGTCAGCAAGGTCCGCAGCCAGCTCAACGAGCGCGCCGAGGCGGCCCGCCAGGAACTGCCCAACGACCTCAACGAGCTGCGCGGCAAGCTCGACCCCGCCGAGCTGCGCAAGCGCGTCGACGCCTACAGCCAGACGGCCAAGCAGCTCTACGACTACCTGGCCGAGCGCGGCGAGGAGGCCCTGGGCCGGTTGCAGGACCAGCCGCAGGTCAAGAAGGCCTGGAGCCAGGTCGGCACCGCGCAGGACAAGGTCGAGGAGACCGTGGGCGAGGTCCGCGACCTGGCCGACGACGTGCTGGGCAAGGTCAGCCGCCCGTTCGGCAAGACCGACGAAACCGCCGCCGAGGCTCCGAAGGAGAGGACCGCCGACGGCAAGCCGGCGGAGGGCGCGGCCCCGGCCGAGGAGTCCAAGCCGGCCGCGACCCGCAAGCCGGCGGCCAAGTCGACCGCGAAGGCCACCGCCAAGCCCGCGGCGAAGAAGGCCGCGGACAAGTCCACCGAGAACTGACGCGCTCCATCACGAACTCCCCGACACGCCCAGACGTGTCGGGGAGTTCGTCCTTCCGC
>NZ_JBEOVY010000158.1:0-16854 GCF_040295745.1 Saccharopolyspora sp. NPDC002686 | reverse complement strand
CCGAAGGCCGGCGGTGCGCGGTCGTTCGTTCTCGTGTCCGATGCGGAGACCGTCGGTGCGACCGACCACTGGTTTCAGGACATGCCGCCTTCGATGCGACGGGCGGCGCGCGCTCGTGATCAGCACAGTTGCGTGCTGCAAACCAGGAACTTGTGATTCCGGCCATATGCTAACCGAAACTTAGTCATTTGAGCTAGTCGTTTGACCAAGTTTCCGGGCCGCGATGCGACGGATCGTCGGCGTTCAGTCCGAAATGCTACGCTCGTGCCTGACTGGGTCAGGCGTCCAACTAGCTGGACATGCCCCGACATCGGGAGGATTTCGTGGCACGAATCTCCGCCGCAGAGCGGCGCAACGACTTCGTCCGCGCAGCGGTGGAAGTCATCGCGAACCGCGGCATCGACGGAGCGACGACGCGGCGAATCGCCGAGCAGGCACAGGCGCCACTGGCGACGCTGCACTACTGCTACGACTCCAAGGAGGACCTGCTGGCAGACGTCTTCGAGTTCGTCACCAGCAGGTTTCGGGAGGCCATCGCCGACAGCGACCCGCATGCCGATCTGGCCGTGACAGCGCACGCCATCCTTCGCGGCGTCATGGAGTTCTACGTCGAATCAGCCAGCCTCGGGACGACGGCTCTGGAGCTCATCAACTGGGCGCGAAGGCAGCACGGGGAACACGCCATCACGGTGTACGACAAGGCCATGGAAACCGTGCGCACCGCACTTCGAAACGCGGCCGCGGACCATCCGGTCGAACCGGAGACCATCGATCAAATCACCTATGTCATTGCGTGCTTGGCCGACGGCTTCGGTTTGAACTGGTTGACCTACGGGGATCGGTCCGCCGCAGCGGAACAGATGCAGATCTCCGCGTCAGTTCTCGAGAGCTGGCTTGCGGCTCGGCTCGAATCTTCGCCTGCGGCATTGTGATCGGGCCGGGTCCGGGTTCGGACTGTCCTCGAGTGGTGCGGTTTCGCGTGCTCACAGCGGAAGGTCGGGCGAGTCGACGCCGACGACCCGGTCGCCGCAGAAGACTCGTACCGACTCGGCAGGCCCGTGGCCGCCGATGCCGGCCGGGCCCCAGAAGCTCTGAGCCGAGTCGTCACCGAGGTCGGCGAGTTTGGCACCGTTGACGCGCACCTCACCCGACAGCACGCGGGAGCCGATCTCGATCGCGTGGTCGGTGTCGGTGCCGAACACGTAGGCGTCGAGTCCCGAAGGATTCGCATTGGCGATGCGCAACGCCTCGTCGTCGGAGTCCACGTCGTGCAGGGACACGACCGGCCCGAAGAGCTCTGCGGTGGCCCGAGCGGGGTCGGCGCCGACGGCGATCGTGGGTGACAGGAAGAACCCGTCGAGGTCCGGGAGCTGGGCAGGCTGTCGGATGCTCGCTCCGAGATCGCGCAGCCCCTCGATCCTGCTCTGGAGCGTCCCGAAATGCGGCGCGTTCGAAATGGGGCCGATCTCGACGTCCTCGTCGAGGGAATGGCCGACCACGAGCTTGGAGATGCGCTCCGTCAACGCCTCGAGCAGCGGATCGGCTAGACGTCGGTTGGCGAGGATCTTGCCCGGCCCTTCGCACCATTGACCGTTCAGCTTGGTCATGCCGTCGAGGATGCCGTCGGCGGCGACCTCGACATCCGCGTCCTCCAGCACGAGCGCTGGGTTGTTGCCGCCGAGTTCCAGCTGCAGCACCTTGAAGTCCTCCGCGGCTGCCCGGGCGATCGCGCGACCCGCACCCGGTCCCCCGGTGAACGAGACGATCTTGATGCGCGGATCAGCGGTGAGTGCGGCGCCGACGTCACCGGCGCCGTGCACGAGCTGCAGGGCACCGCTGGGCAGGCCCGCATCGACGAAGCACTCGACGATGATCTGCGCGCTGCTCGGCGCGTGCTCCGACGGCTTCAGAATCACCGGGCAGCCCGCCGCTATCGCGCTCACGACCTTCGCCGCAGGAATGAAGCTCGGGCCGTTCCACGGAGTGAGGATCGCGGCCGGTCCCCACGGCACCTTGTAGAGGCGGACATCGCGGCCGCCCGCCTCCAATGCCTTCACACGGGGGATGCTCAGCAGATCGCTCGCCGTGGATCGAATCCTGGCGGGCAGGAAGGCCGCACCTTTCCGGGTGACGCTGATCGGAGTACCGCTGGTGAGGGAATCTGTCCGAGCGATGTCCTCAGCGCGGGTCTCTATGAGCGCAGCGACCCGCTCAAGCACGTCCGCTCGTTCTTGGCGCGCCTCGTCGTCCCAGCGCCCGATGTCGTACACCCGCTCCGCATGGTGCACCGCGCGCTCCAGGTCACCGAGTGACGTCGTGACCATGCGATGCACGGGTTCACGCGTGTTCGGGTCGACGTTCCACGCGTCGTGGAACGTCTCGCATTCGCTCCAGTCGTCGGCGATGTAGTTCACCGGCTGGGGAATCGTGATTTCGCTGCTCGCCATGGGTTCCTCTGCGTTTCGCGTGTGGTTCAGGACTGGAGGTCGACGACGATGCGGGTCACGTCACCGGACTTCATGGCCTCGAAGCCCTCGTTGATCTCGCGGAACGGGATCACCTGCGTGACCATCTCGTCGAGCAGCAACTGGCCGTGCTGATACAGGCGCGCGAACTGCGCGATGTCCTGGCGCGCATGCCCCGAACCCATGTAGGACCCGATGAGCCGCTTCTCCTCGAAGAAGAAGTCAGATGCAGGCAGGCTCAGCTCCGTCCCTCCTGGCGCAATCCCCACCAGGCACGCGGTGCCCGTGGGGCGCAGGACGGCCAGAGCTGTTGCCGCGGTGCGCGCCGAGCCGACCGCCTCGAACGCGTAGTCGACGCCCTCACCAAGCTGGTCGTGGATCTGGGCGACGACATCGTCGGCTCCGCCGTTGACGACGTGGGTTGCGCCGTAGCTGCGCGCCGCCTTCAGCCGTGTCTCGTCGAGGTCGATGGCGACGATGGCCGACGCGCCCGCGAGCCGGGCCCCTTGGATGATGGCCGAGCCGACCCCACCGCATCCGATGACCGCGGCGGTGCTGCCCGGGCGCAGCTGGGCGCCGCGGAAGACGGCGCCGACGCCGGTGGTGATGCAGCACGAAAGCAAGCAGCCGACGTGCAGCGGCACATCGTCGGCGACCTTCACCAGTGCGTTCTCCCGCATGAGGGTGTGCTGCGAAAAACCTCCGATGTCGCCGAGCCGCTCGACCGGCCGGCCGTTCCCGAGTTGGAAGGCCGGTCGTGGACGCCGGCGGATCTCCGCAATCCGCTGGCACTGCGTGGACCGGCCCGCCTCGCAGTTGCTGCACCGGCCGCAGGACGGAGTCAGCGCCCCGACGACCCGGTCTCCTGGTTGCAGACCGGTCACCGACGAACCCACTGCCTCGACGACGCCGGCGACCTCGTGGCCGAGGACCACCGGCAGCCCGATGGGCACGGTTCCGGTCATGTAGTGCAGGTCGCTGTGGCACAGACCCACGTGGGTGACTTCGACGCGCACTTCCAGCGGTTCCGGCTCGTCCACCTGGATCACGGCCAGATCCAGCGGTTCGTTGACCGCGCTCAGGACCGCGGCCTTCGTCTCGATCATTCCGGGCACTCCTCTGCGGTTGGCCTCGCTGGGCGATGAACGGCTCGGCTCAGGGCTTTCCGGGTCATGGGCGGCCCGCCTTGGTCGCCCAGAAACTCGCGACGCCCGCGCTGAGCGCTCCGCTGTCCCACGCCTGCTTCCCGGCCACGTCCTCGCGGGCGAAGGCCTTCTCGATCTCCTCGATCTGCGGTCGCAGCAGTGCCAGGTGGGGAGCCGTCGTGTTGTTCTCCGGGGTCCAGGTGTGGACGGTGTGGATGGCGTGGTCGATGAGTTCGTCCGGTGGAACGATCTCGTCCACGAGTCCGATCCGCAGCGCCTCGTCGGCGCCGATCCGCGGTGAGCCCAGGATCAGCCGCGTCGCGTGGTTGCCGACCAAGCGCGGGAGCAGCACGCTCGAGGCGTTGGAGATGGTGAGGCCCCGGCGGTTTTCCGGCTGGTAGTACTCCGCCGCCGAGCTCGCGATCCGCGCATCGCAGCACAGCGTGATCTCCGATGCTCCGCCCACCGCGAGGCCGTTGACCGCCGCGATGACGGGGACGCTCGTCTGCAGGATCGCACGCGTGATGTCGTGGAAGGACTCCAACGCCGCTCGAACCTGCTCGTACGAGGTGGGGGCGGCCGACAGGTCTTCCCCTGCCGAGAACGCGCGTCCCTCGCCGGTGAGCACGATTCCACGGACCGCTTCGCCGCTTCCGTGCTCGCGGATGACCTTCGCCAGTCGCAGCCGCGCCTCGACGTCCAACGCGTTCAGCTTCTCCGGGCGGCGCAGCGTCACCACGGCGACCTCCCGGACGACCTCGACGTCGACGACGCTCGAACTCGCGGTCGCTGAGGCATTTTCGCGGCGCGTGCGCAGGTCGTAGGTGATCCCGGGCTCGTGGGCCGCGTGCTCCTTGAGTGCCGGCTTGTTGATCCGTTCGGAGGGCGTCCGGGGAAAGTCCGGCACGAACTCGACGTAGCGGGGCACCTTGAAGTGCGCCAGCTGGTCGCGGACGCGCTCGGTGATCCGCTCGGCCGTGGCGCGCTCGGGTGCGACCCCTTCGGCGAGCTGGATGAAGGCCTTGACCTCTTCGCCGAGCACGTCGTCAGGTTCGGCGACGACGGCGGAGTCGACGACCGCGTCGTCGCGTTCGAGCGCGGCCTCGACTTCGGCGCTGGCGACGTTCTCGCCGCCACGGCGCACCATGTCCTTGACCCGCCCGACCAGCTGGATGCCGCCATCTGGTCGGCGGACCACGACGTCGCCGGTGTGGAGCAAACCGTCCCGCAAGACCTCCGCGGTCTCCTCCGGCCTGTTCCAGTACCCCTTCATCATCGGTGTGCCGGAGATGACCATCTCGCCCGGTTCGCCATCGGACGCATCGCTTCCGTCCGGATCGACCACGCGGATCGTCTTGGTCGGCACGGGACGGCCGAGACAGCCACTTCCCACCGCGCTGGTGTCGTCGACGGGGCTGAAGAGGTCGACCCCGGATTCGGTCATGCCGAAGACCTCCCGCCACGGCGCTCCCCAACGTTGTTCCAGCTGGGCGTGGAGACCCACCGGAATGCCCGAGCAGAGCACCAGGCGGAGGTCGTTGTCCTGGTCGTCGGGGCGCGGTTCCTGCTTGAACAGGAGGGTCGGCATCGAGCCGAGCACGTAGCAGAACGTGGCTCGATGACGGCGGACATCGGCGAAGAAGCCAGAGGCGGAGAACCGCGGCAGCACCACCAGAGGTGCCGCTACCGTCAACGCGAGCGCCGTGTTCCACTGTGGATCCATGTACGAGAACGGTTGGGCCGTCAGCAGGACGTCCTCGTTTCCGAGTCCGGTGATGGCGGCGCAGACCCATCCCAGGCGTACCCAGTAATCATGGGTGAGCATGCACGCCTTCGGAAAGCCCGTGGTGCCCGAGGTGTACTGCAGGTTGGCGAGCGTGTCGGCTTCGACGGTCACCTCCGGCGCGGTCGCTGGGAAAGGCCCGGTTCCGTCCTCGGCGAGATCGACGATGCGAACCTCCGCCAGGCCGCGTTCGGCTGCCGCGTCGTTCACGAGCGGGGCGCGTTCCCTGTCGGTGAACACCACTCGTGCACCTGAGTCCTCCAGGACGAACGCGAGATCTGCGGTCTTGTACGACGAGTTGATCGGCACGGCCACGGCACCGGCCTTGAGCACGGCCAGCCACGCGACCGGCCAGTGCACGATGTTCGGCAGCATGATCGCGACACGGTCACCCACCCGGATGCCATCGACCTCGATCAGCCGGTGTGCCAACTTGGACGTCCACCTGTCGATCTCGGCAAAGGTCCACGACGTGCCGCCGAAGCGCAGGAACTCCTTGTCCGGGAAGCGCGTCGCGCAAGCCGACAGCAATGCGTTCAGCGTCGGGGTGGACGGGTCGTCGCCGATGTGCTCCATCGCCACGACCGGTTGCCGACCAGACAGCGACGCGACGTCGAACCTTTCGCCCAACTCGTTCACGATGACTGCTGCCTTTCTCTTGCGTACGTTGATGTTGCTGTCGCGGGAACCCTGCGGGCGGACTCCTCGACGATCCAGCTCATCGTCGGATCGGCACGCACCATCCATTCCGGGTGCCACTGCACGCCGAGGACCGGTGAGCCGGGAAGTTCCACGGCCTCAGCCACGCCGTCGCTCGTCCGGCCGGTCACCACGAGCCCCGCACCGCATCGGTCGACGGCCTGGTGATGCCACGAGTTGGTCACCGCCCGTTCCCCGAGCAGTCCCGCCGCGATCGAGCCGGGCTCGAACGCCACGACGTGGTCGGCCGCGCCGTCGGTTGGCGCCGACTCCGCCGAGAGGTGCTGCACCGCGCTCGGCGGGAGGTCGGCGACGAGGGTGCCTCCGAGCGCGACGTTGAGGACCTGCATGCCCCGGCACACGCCCAGCACCGGAAGCCCGCGCGCCAGGGCAGCGCGCACGAGGGCGATCTCGTACTCGTCGCGCTCGACGTCGTGGACCACCGGGTCCGTGCGAGGATCAACCCCGCTGACGACTGAGGTGTCACCGCCCCAGCACGCCGGATGCAGGTCCTGCCCGCCGGTGATGACCACCCCGCACAGCCACTGGCAGATCGCCGCCGCATCGGTGTCGTAGGACAGGTGGACCGGCAGCCCACCGGCCAGGGCGATGCGGGCGGCGAAGTCGGACATGTAGCTGTCCGCGCAGCGATCGCCGTAGCGGCGATCGCCTCCGAGCAGCTCCAAGCGGTACCGCCGACCGGTGATGCCGATGAGCGGCCGCATCACGGCTGATGTTTCGGTCATGGCGGTCACGGCAGTTCGAAGTACCGGACCGACTCCCACTCCGAGAGCTCGGCGAAGGGATCACCGCCTGCGGTGTGGAACTGCATCCACTCCCACCGGCGAGACCCGACCCAGTAGTCCACGAACTCCCCGCCCAGCAGGTCCCGGAGCAGCGGATCCTGCTCGAGCTTGTCGGCCGCCTTGGTCATGGTGTCCGGCAACCGCTCGATGCCCAGACCTGGCGGCAGGCACCACGCCATCTCGCCCACCGGCTCTGGAGGCTCGATCTTGCGCTCCACACCCGCGATCACACCCGCCAGCACACCCGCCAGCGCGAGGTACAGGTTCGCGTCCGCACCGGGGACCCGGTACTCCAGGCGGGACTGCTTCGGATGCCCGCACACCGCCCGCACCGCGGTGGTCTTGTTGCTGATGCCCCACGTGACCGTCACCGGCGGCCCGCTGAGGTCGACCAACCGCCGGTACGACGTGATCTGCGGCAACACGATCGACGAGTTGCCCTCGATCGTCGCCAGCAGTCCACCGATGGCGTGGCGCATCGTCACCGACGGCCCTTCCTCGGCGTAGAAGGCGTTGACCCCGTCGCGTTCCAGCGACACGTTCAGGTGCGACGCCTGGCCGTAGCCGGCGGTGGGCTTGGCCATGAACGTCACGGTGTGGCCCCGGTCGAACGCAACCTCCCGCATGACCTGCCGGGCTCGGGCCCACGCATCGCCGATCGCGATCGGATCACTCGGCGAGAGGTTCAGCTCGATCTGACCGGCGGCGTCCTCGTCGCTCCACGCCTCCCACGCGATGCCGACCTCGTCGAGACGGCGTGCGACCGCAGACATGTACTCGACCCAGTCCTTCGACTTCGCGAGGTGGTAGGCCGTTCCCGCGGTTCCGCCGAGAGGCGTGAGGTCGCGGTAGCCACGCGACCGCGCCTCCTGAACCGACTCCTCGAAGACCGTCGCCTCGATCTCGACGGCGACAGTGGCCGTGAAACCGGAAGCCGAGAGCCGATCAACCATCTTCCGCACGAGATTGCGCGGGCACAGCGGAACCGGGGACCCGTCCTTGAGCCAGTAATCACCGATCACCGCGTCGAGGCCCGGCTCCCACTCCACCAGCGTCGACATGTCCGGGCGGAAGTACACGTCGTCCAGATGCCCGCGCCACTCCGGATAGGCGAACCCGAACGCCGGAGCATTGCCCAGATCCAGTCCGAACAGCAGATCAGCGAAGGCGAAACCCGAGTCCGCACCAGAGGCGAACTTCTCCCGAGCGACGTTCTTGCCCAGGAAACTGCCCTCTGGGTTCGTCGCCTCCAGACGCACCGTCCGCGACTGGGATTCCACGGCGTGCGAGCCGCGTGCAGCAGTGGTGAGCTCAGTCATCGTAACGAACCTTCCAGGAAGCGCCGACCATCACGGACAGCTGAGACAACGTGCCCTGAATCCCCAGCACACCCGAGGACAGCACCGCGAGCAGATCGTCAGCACCGGAGAAGATTCCGGCCAGCGTGTCCGGTGCCCCCGCGATCAAGTACCGCGAACTTCCTTGGCCCACAACAGCTTGCTCCACACCGTCCGGCCCTTCGGTCACCGCGATCAAGACGTCGGGGATGCCCGGCATGGACCGAGCCACCTCCCAGAAGCTCCGCGCCGCCGCGCGCCAGTCCGGCAGCGGCGGAGACAGGGCGGCGAGAATCCCGGCAGCGAGATCGAAATCCCCCACGGGATCTCCCACCGCTGCGAACCGCGCGTTGAGATCGACGGTGAGCGTCACGTCCGGCTCGACGACCACGCCACTGGACACGTCAATACCGTTGGCACCGAAGGCGATCACCGCCGCCTGCGGCGTGTCATGCGAACGGATCGCCACCGTTCCCGTCGATCTCCGCAGTGTTTCGAACGCGTGCCCGGCCAGGACCGAATCCCGAAGGGTCCGCCCGATCAACCGAACGATCGGGCTCGCATCATCTTCGATCCTGACCTCGACCCGTGCGGCACCCGCAGGGGGCGCCGTGGGAACCGTCGCGGTTTCGGTCATCTTGTGGTCCTTTCGAATTCGCGAGATTCACACGCGACGCGTGGCGTCGCCCGCCCACTCGACCGTCCCGTGTCCTAATTAGTCAAATGACTTGGACGTTTGACTATGTTGCGACACGGGTCACACACTGTCAACACCCACCGCCACCTCACCTGGAGATCGCGTGACCAAGCCCCACCCCTCGCACTGGGACCACCTCGACCCCGACGCCCAGCTCGTCGCCCAGGCCATCGCGGAGGTGCTGACGACACCCCTCCGCGAACTCGGCCCCGAAGCGGCACGCGAGCGCTTGTCCACCGCGCCTTCCGAGAACCCCAAGACCCACCTGGACCGCGTGGACGAGCTGACCGTGCCGGGCAGGTCGGGACACCTTCGGGCTCGCCTCTACCACCCGCCCGGCCCCTCCACCGCGGCCCCACGGCCGGCGCTGGTGTACCTCCACGGGGGCGGGTTCGTCCTCGGCACGCTCGACGGCGTCGACGAGCTCTGCCGTGCCATCGCCGCACGGTCCGGGTGGGCGGTGCTGTCCCCTGAGTACCGGCTCGCCCCGGAACACCCCTACCCAGCCGCACTCGAAGACTCGTTCGACGCGCTGGCTTGGCTCCGCGGATCGGCCCTCGAGCTCGGCATCGATCCGGACCTGATCGCCGTGGGCGGAGACTCCGCGGGCGGCAACCTCGCCGCCGCGCTCTGCTTGAAGATCCGGGACCTCGGGCTACCCCGGCCCGCATCGCAGGTCCTCGCCTACCCCGCCGTCGACGATTCGTTCGCCAGGCCGTCCTGGACGGAGTTCGCCGACGCACCTCTGCTGACCGGCGCGGACGCCCGCTGGCTCTGGGAGCAGTACGTCGGCGCCGCCCGCGCGGAAGTCGGACACCACGCGGCCCCCATGAAAGCAACGTCGTTGCGGGGCCTGCCACCCGCCCTGGTCCTGACCGCCGAGGTCGACCCGCTGCGCGACGACGCCGAGGCCTACGCCGAGCGACTGCGGAACGACGGCGTTGCCACGACCGCGATCCGCTACCCCGGCGTCTTCCACGGCTTCTTCACCGAGGTCGGCGTCTTCGCCAAGACCGATGCGGCGATCGAGGACGTCGTTCGGCATCTGCACGGCCTCGCCGCGACGACCTCTCCCACGTGAGACGCGGCCCGCCATTGACGAAACCGTCGGGCCGCACCTAGCTTCTTAGTCATCTGACCCAGACATATGACAATCTAGCTGTGGCTTGTCGATGACTCGCTCCAGACGACGAGAAGGCAGAGACCATGACTGACACCAGTTCGTCGACCGCCCCTGTTGTGGACGTGCTGTGCGTCGGCGCCGGATTCTCCGGCCTGTACGCCGCGTACAAGACCACCGAGAAGGGCTGGAGCTTCGCCGGATTCGAGACCGCTCCCAGCGTCGGCGGAACCTGGTACTGGAACACCTATCCCGGTGCCCGCTGCGACGTCGAAAGCGTCTACTACTCCTACTCCTTCAGCGAAGAACTCCAGCAGGAGTGGACCTGGAGCGAGCGCTTCGCCCCGCAGGCCGAGATTCTGGACTACATCAACCACGTAGCGGACCGGTTCGACCTCCGCCGGCACTTCCAGTTCAACACCCGGGTGGTCGCCGCGACCTGGTTGGCCGACGAGCACCTCTGGGAAGTCGCCCTCGACTCCGGAGAGACCCGCCGAGGCCGTTACCTGCTCGCCGGCTCGGGCGGATTGTCGACGCCGAAGGACGTCGATGTGCCCGGGCAGGAGAACTTCACCGGGATCACGGTGTCCACCAGCCGCTGGAACATCTCCCTGGACGACCTCGCCGGCAAGCGCGTCGCCGTCATCGGCACCGGATCATCCGGCGTGCAGTGCATCCCGCTCATCGCAGAAGTCGCCGAGCACCTCACCGTTTTCCAGCGCACCCCGAACTACGTCTTCCCCGCGCGCAACGCGCCGCTCGACGCCGAGACCGTCGAGAAGATCAAGAGCAACTACCCCGCCATCCGCGAAGAGTGCCGCCACTCCCCCGGCGGCATCCCGGATCGCCCGGTCACCGACCGCGCCTTCGACGTCTCCGCGGAAGAACGGCGCGAGCGCTACGAGAAGGCCTACGAACGCAGCGGATTCCTCGGCGTTGGGGCAGAGTTCGCCGACCTGCTCCTGGACGCCGAGGCCAACGAGACCGCCGCGGAGTTCATGCGCGAGAAGATCCGCGAGATCGTCGCCAGCCCGGAGACGGCACGCGTCCTGGAACCCCGGTACCACCCGCTGGGCGCCAAGCGCAGCTGCTTCGGCACCGACTACTACGAAACCTTCAACCGCCCCAACGTCTCTGTCGTCTCACTGCGCGACGAGCCCATCGAGACCATGACTGCCGACAGCATCATCACCAGCAACGACTCGTACCCTGTCGACGCCCTGGTGCTGGCAATCGGATTCGACGCTTTCACCGGCCCCCTGTTCGCGCTCAACATCACCACGCCGCAGGCGGGCAAGCTGCAAGACGCGTGGAGCGACGGAACCCGCACGCTGCTGGGGATCATGACCGCCGGATTCCCAAACTTCTTCATGATCGGCGGCCCCCAGAGCCCCGCACTCGTCAGCAACGTCATCGTCACCATCGAGCAAGCCGTCGACTGGATCACCGGGCTGATCGCCCACGCCAAAACCCAAGGCGCCGAGGTCATCGAACCCACCGCCGAAGCCCAGGACGACTGGGTGACCATCACCGAGGAAACAGTCGGCCAGACGCTGTACGCCACCACCGACTCCTGGTATCGCGGCTCGAACATCGCCGGCAAACCAACCACCTTCATGGGCTACGTCGGCGGCGTCGGCAAATACCGCCGCATGTGCACCGAGCTCGCCAAGCGCGGCTACCCCGGCATCAAGATCGATGGTCACGCTCCCGTGCCCCGCATCGGCCGCATCGACGCGGAAATCGAATGAAGATCACCCACCAGGCTCTCGGTCTCCGTCATCACACGTCCTCGTCCGATCGGGAGCGATTTCGGCCAAGGATGTTGTCGTCGTGAAGTGACCGCAGACAGCGGTGGCGATAGACGGCGGCACCTCGCGCGCTACATGACCCGGGGCGTTTGCGGCCCCGTTCCCCAAGTGGACCCCGTGAAGGAGCAACGCCTTGTCGATGCGCAGCCCGTACCCGGACGTGGAGATTCCGGACGTCTCGTTGACCGAGTTCCTGTTCGCCGACGGCTTCGGGGACCGGGCCGACGCGCCCGCGTTCCTCGATGGGACCACCGGTGACCAGCTCACCTTCACCGAGTTCCGCGCCCTCGTCGAGAAGATCGCCGGCGGACTCGCCGCCCGGGGCATCGGCAAGGGCGATGTCGTCGGCCTGTTCGCGCCGAACCTGCCGCAGTGGGCAGCATTGTTCCACGGAATCTTGCGCGCCAACGGCATCGTGACCAGCGCGAACTCGATGTACACCGCCGGTGAGCTGGCCCACCAGCGCGAAGATGGTCATCACCGTCTCGTCGTTCCTCGACCGGGCCCTGCCCGCTGCGAAGGAGGCGGGGCTGTCTGCCGACGCAGTCCTGACCATTGACGCGACCGAGGGTCACGACTCGCTGGCCGACCTCGTGTTCTCCGGCGCCCCGGCCCCGGAGCTGATGACGATCGCGACGGACACCGCGGTGCTGCCCTTCTCCTCAGGCACCACCGGCTTGGCCAAGGGGGTGATCCTGTCCCACCGCAACCTGGTGGCGAACCTGCTCCAGGTCCAGGCGATGGGCTCCGTCACCGACCAGACGAAGATCATGGCGTTCCTGCCGTTCTTCCACATCTACGGCATGACCGTGATGATGAACCAGGGCCTGCACGCCCGCTCCACAGTCATCACCATGCCGAAGTTCGACCTCGAGCAATTCCTGACGATCACGCAGAAGTACAGCGTCGACCGTCTCTACATCGCCCCGCCGGTCGCGGTCGCGCTGGCCAAGCACCCGATCGTCGACACCTACGACCTGTCCTGCGTGAAGACGATCTTCTCCGGCGCAGCCCCGCTGGATGGCGAGCTCGGCCGCGCCGTCGCCGAGCGGCTGCAATGCACGGTGCTGCAGGGCTACGGCATGACCGAGCTGTCCCCAGTGAGCCACTGCATGCCCGACGACCGGGGCGACCTGGACCTCAGCTCCTCGGGCTTCACGCTGCCCAATATCGAGTGCAAGCTTGTGGACCCGGAGACCGGTAAGGAGGTCGGCACCGGGGAGCGTGGCGAACTGTGGGTGAAGGGCCCGAACGTGATGGTCGGGTACCTCAACAACGCCGACGCGACCGACGCCACCAAGGATGCCGACGGCTACCTGCACACCGGCGACATCGCCGTCGTCGACGACGAGGGCGTCTACTCGATTGTCGACCGGGTCAAGGAGCTGATCAAGTACAAGGGCTACCAGGTGCCGCCCGCCGAGCTGGAGGCCCTGCTGCTCACCCACGACAAGATCGCCGATACCGCAGTGATCGGGGTGCGCGACGCCGACGGCGAGGAGGTGCCGAAGGCATTCGTCGTCAAGCAGGCCGCCGGTGCGGACCTTACCGAGGACGAGGTCATGGTGTTCGTCGCCGAGCGGGTCGCGCCGCACAAGAAGGTGCGGGTCGTCGAGTTCATCGAGCAGATCCCGAAGTCAGTGTCCGGGAAAATCCTGCGCAAGAATCTGCGCGCCAAGGGAAGCGACTAAATCGGAATTTCCCCTGCAGCCAGCTGACCGGGTACTGCTCGCCGCGGCACCAGAGCGGGGCACGCTCGTGATCTACACGATGGTCGCCACGTTCCACCGCCCTGCTGCTGGGGCTTGACGCACGAAGAGCATCAGGTCATTCGTCCTTCGACGCGAAGGTCAACGACGCGCGCGATGAGCTCGGGACGCAGGTTCAAGGACCTGGACGGCCGAGGGGTTCTTTGCCTGGAACGGCAAGCGCTGGCAGCCGCCGAAGATCAACCTGTGGCCGCGGCCGGTGCAGAAACCGTATCCGCCGCTGATCGGCCCACACCTACCTAGGGCCTCGGGCACGGCAGATAGGTTCGTCTGGCCCATCCAGACCGCGACTTTGGACCGACAGGACGAAATATCCACAACGGACGCTCAATTACGAAAAAGGTAAACCACAGGCGAAATCGTCCTTAGTCTCGTCTCGTTCAGATGATCGGACGCAAGTTCCCGATCCAGCTCTGCGGCACGTCTCCTGCGCGGGCTACATAAACCGTGACGTCTGCCTTCAGCGCGTTCCCGGTGACGCTGGCGCGCGCCACCGGCAATCCACCAACACTCTCGACGTGACTCACCAGCGGTCCGACCTTCGCACTAGTCCTCGGAATGAACCGTCCGACCGCCTCCCCGTCGAGACGGATCTCCACCAAGTCCAGCGGTTTTCCCGCCTTCTCGATTGTGACGTTGTGGAGGGTTACTGCGACGCTCTCCCCGACATACGGCCGAAGGAAGTCAACGTGTTCCTCCTCGCCCGTCACCTGCAACGCGTTGCCGACCGGCAGCAAGATGGCGTTGTCGTCGTCGGGCATGGACGCTGGATAACCGAAATCCTCTGCCTCCGCGACGGAAAGTGTGACACGCCCCCGGAAACCGCTGCCTTGGTAGTTCGTGCAGGCCCACACACGAGCATCGACGGTAACGGCTGAACCTCCGGCGGTCATCGCCGAGACATGCGGGAAGTACACGGTGGACTCCTCATGCGGGACATAGCCGACGTGCTGCCCGCGCACGAAGACAGCCACCGCGTGCCCCTCCCCGTGCGGGTTGTCCGGGTCGGGCACCATGACGGCCTTCTCTTCCAACTCCGCGCCACCGGGCTCCTTGTAGCCCGGCACTCCGGTGAACAGCGCCGCGATGGCCTTCTCGTGAAATGACTCGCCCACGACTTCGATCGTGTTCCATGGACGCCCCCACGGTTCGATCGGCCGACCGGCCGGGCTCGGCGGCACGTGCTCGCTCTCGGGCTTGGACGCCCGACGAGGAGCCGGTGCGCTCGCGGGCGTCACCGGGCCGGACTGTGCGATGATCGTGGTGCTCTCTTTTGCCGATGACCGGATCGGTGTGGGCGCTGGCCCCGCAGACGCAGCAGGGGCATCCGGGAGTGGCGTGCTCGTCAGCAGTGGCGTTCGAGGCCGGGACCGGAGAATCTGCTGCCACCAGGTCGCGGCATCGTGCCGCGATAGTTTCACCACCCAGACGAGCCCCTGTGGCGAGGAGAGCATGACCTCGGAGTAGAGCATCACCGGCAGCCGACGGTTGTTCTTGAATCGGCGGTCCGGTCCACCCCGCACGTTGGCGTATTGCCACGTTTCGTCAACCTGCACGCCGTCACGAGGTACAACGCCGTCTTCGATGAACCTGCTCTGAGCCACGGACACCTTGAGGTGGTTGTAGTCCACGTCGCTCCACCGCCCACCGGACTTCACCAACAACCGGTCGGGGAGGAACAGCAGGTTGTGTCGCTTTGCCTTCACCGTGGGGACCTTGACGTTCGCGTTCAACGCCATAGGCAGCTTCATCAGGAACGAGACGTCATGCCGAGACACCAGATTGCCTGCACCGGCGTGCATCTTCCGGTCGTGTGTCCGGTTCAGATGGGTGCTCGTTTGCACTCGCCACTTGCCATTCGTCTGGACGAGTGAAGACCAGCCAGCAGCGAGCGAATTGAACCACTTTGCCAGGTCCGAATCGACCTCGTAATGCAACACGACGCGGCGACGGGCGAAGCCAACTAGAGCAACGACCAGCGCCACCGCCGTCGGGATGAGAAACAGCGGCGTTGAAAAGGAGATGAGGGCACAGGCAACGGTGGCCCAGCCCCACCAGGTAATCCAGCGCTGCGCGCGGTTGAGCTGGGTGACCAGTTCGTCGGAGTCGGTTGGTGCGAGTTGGTGGGCACTGGCCCCGATCAAGTTAGTGGTCGTGGTGTCGCCTGGCAGGTACAACAGCCCGCTGTCAGCGGTGGATCCTGCTGTGCGCGTCGCATGTCTCGTCGTCGTACGACGGCGACGCCGTCCGCCACCGGAGTTGGCATATACCGAGAATGGCCCGACGCCACTGCTGATACCCAGCCCCCGCGTACTCACGCGAACGCGGAAGAGCCGCGGCCCAACGCTGATCCCGAACCCCATGAGACGAAGAATAAAGATAAGTGGACATACTTCCTATAGTTTTCGGATGAGGAGTTAACCAGAGTCATCGGGCAACAGATCCGGTCACGCTCGGTAGTGGTCTAAGTGTGGTGTCCGTGGCGGAGGACTGCGTTTGGGCGGGTTGGCCGGAACGGTCGTTGACGCCTGACTTCCATATACGCTCGCCGACCGGCCGCCCCGCTTCACTCGAACGCGGCAGTGAGGCGCTGGAGCAACTCCCTCAGGGTTGCCTGCTCGTCCCCGGACAGGTTGGAGAGCAGCATCCGTTCGTTCTCCAGATGGGCCGAAACCATCCGGTTGATGAGGTCGAGACCGGCGTCGGTCAAGAAAACCCGGGGCAGGTCAGACTGTTCGAGTTCGCGTCCAGCGCCACCGCCCAGCACTTCACCTAAACCGGGATCTCCGGATCAAGCGGAACCGTCCGAGGCCAGGAAGCCCATCCTTGCTGGACCGCAGGTCGCTTCGGCCCTCACCGCGATATCCTCCAGCGTCCCCATCAGCCGACCGGGTGCAAGGCGCGACGAAGCGTGTCGAGGGTTTCGGCCGCCTGACGCCGGGACACCGCCGCCCCCGTGAGCACCGCCGAGCGGTGGAACGTCCCGGGGAACAGGTGCAGCTCGACGGACACACCCGCGCGCAGCAGGCCGGAGGCATAAGCCAAGCCCTCGTCCCGCAGCGGATCGTTCTCGTACACCGACACGTACGCCGGAGGAAGCCCCGAAAGATCGTCCGCCCGAGCTGGAGCCGCGTACGCGGGAACCTCCCCACTCCACCCACGCAGGTAGTGCCGCCAGCTCAGCACCGCGTCGGCGTGGTTCCACAGCGGTGTCTCATCGAA
>NZ_JBEOVY010000157.1:0-16868 GCF_040295745.1 Saccharopolyspora sp. NPDC002686 | reverse complement strand
CGCATGCGCCGCAGGCGCATAGCCCACCCTCGGCGCTTGCACCGCCGCGGGTTCTCAGCGTTCGCCTGGCGAGGACGGCCGAGCCGCCGTGTATTGGCATACATAAGGGTTGGCACCCGGAGTCCAGGCGGGCGCTGAGGTTCCGCTACCCGCACCGCTACGCGGGACGAGGATGGAAGAACCTCGTTGAAACTGCGGGCCGGAGGGGCTGGTTCCGGGCGGTATCGTTCCAGGTGTGGTAGTTGATCCTGCCGAGAAGGCCGCCGATGTCACGCACGCGCTGGCCGGAGCGCGGCTCCAGGACTTGCCCAGGCTGACCGAGCGGCTGATGGGCGCCATCTTCACCGACAACCCCGAGTGGACCGACTACAGCCCGGTCCCGAAGGAAGATCTGTGGGAGGGCTGCCGCAAGTACCTGGAACGCATCCTGCACATCCTCAGCGGTGCGGTCGCCGGTCCGGACGGTGACGACGTGGCCGCCGCGATCGGCCGCCGCCGCGCCGAGCAGGGCGTGCCGCTGGAGGTGATGCTGCGGACCTTCCGGCTCGGCGGCCGGATCGTCTGGGAGTCGCTGGTCGACCAGGCCCACCAGGACGGTGCGGATCCGGACGCGATGCTGGGCGTGGCGACCTCGATATGGACGGTGATCGACGGCCTGTCCTCGACGCTGTCCACGTCCTACCGCAACACCGAGCTGGAGCGGGTGCGCCGCGACGACCAGCGCCGGCACGCCCTGGTGGAGGACCTGCTCGCCGGTCGCGCGCGCGACATCGCCTTCGCGCAGCGCACCGCCAAGGAGCTGGACCTGCCCACCGGCGGCGCCTACTTGGTGATCGTCGCGGAGATGATCGACGAGAGCGGGTTCGCGCTGCGCGGGCAGCAGGACGTGCTGAGCGCGCTGCACGTCCGATCGGTGTGGCAGGTGCGGGCCGACTCGCTGGTCGGCTTGGTCGCGCTCGAGCAGCGGCACAAGGAACTGGTGCTGGACGCGCTGCGCCCGATGGCGCGCGGCCGGGTCGCGGTGTCGCCGACGGTGCGGGGGCTGGCCGAGGTGGGCCTGGCCCACCAGCTCGCGCTGACCACGCTGGGGACGTCCTCCTACGGCACCTCGGAGCTGGTGACCCTGGAGGAGCGGTTCCCGGAGGCGCTGCTGGTGCAGTCGCCGGACCTGGCGCAGCGCCTGCTGGAGTCCCAGCTGGGCCCCGTGCTGGAGTTGCCGGTGCGGGAGCGGGACATGCTGCTGGAGACCCTGGCGGCGTGGCTTGAGGAGAACTGCTCGACGGCCAACGCGGCGGTCCGCCTGCACTGCCACCGCAACACGGTCCTGAACCGCCTGCACCGCATCACGTCGCTGATCGGCATGTCCCTGCACGGCCGAACGGCCTACGTTTCCCTGTCCCTCGCCCTCTCGGCCCTCCGCCTCCGCGACGGCCTGCGCGACTAGACGACTGGTCCCCTCGCGCCCGTCCGCGGAATGCCGAGCCGCGCTGAACCGTTGCTCCGGGAAGATCAAGAATCCCGGTGGGGCCGGGGGAAGGCGGAGCGGCGTGCTAGATCCGAACATCGAGGTTCCCACGCGGGCCGGCGTTCTGCGCGGGTTGCACTGGGCCCCGCAGTCGCCGAGCACGGCTCCGGTGGTCCTGGTGCTCACCCCGTACGGGGCCGATCGCTACCGCCCCGACGGCACGACCTTCGCTTCGGCCGGCTTCCACTTCGTGAGCCTCGACGTGCGCGGCCGGGGTGGCTCCGATGGGCACTTCCGCCCCTTCGTCCACGACGGCGACGACGGGCACGACGCGGTGCGGTGGCTGGCCGGACAGGAGTGGTCCAGCGGTGAGGTGGTGATGTACGGCGGCTCCTACAGCGGTTTCGCGCAGTGGGCCACCGCCGCGAGGCGCCCGCCGGGCCTGCGGGCCATCGCCCCGGTTGCCTCCGTGCACCCGGGGATCGACTTTCCCATGGCCCACAACATCCCCAAGGCGTTCGCCGCCCGGTGGCTCGCCATGGTGGACGGCCGCTGGATGAGCGACGACGACGCCGCCACGTGGGCCGCGGCGGGCCGCGACCTGGTCAGCAGCGGGCGTCCGTTCCGGGACCTGGACGTGGCGGCATCCGGGAGGCGGCTGCCGACCTTCCAGGAGTGGCTGGACCACCCCTCGCTGGACGAGTACTGGACGCGGCTGGCACCCACCCGTCGGCAGTACGAGCAGATCACCCTGCCCGTGCTGACCATCACCGGGCAGTACGACGACGACCAGCTCGGCGCGCTCACCTTCCACGACCGGCACGTGGCTGCCGCGCCGCCCGAAGCCGCCGCCCGCCACCAGGTCGTGATCGGTCCGTGGGACCACGGTGGCACCCGGTCCGCGGCCCGCAGCTTCGGCGGCTTGACGTTCGCGGAGAACAGCGCGATCGACCTGCCCGCCCTGCACCTGGCCTGGTACCGCTGGGTGCTCGGCATGGCAGGCAGGCCGGAGTTCCTGCGCGAGCGCGTGACCTACTTCCACGTCGGCGAGGACCGCTGGCGCAGCGCGGCGCAGCTGCCAGCGGGCGATCGGTCGCTGCGCCTGCATCCATTGGCCGACGGCGCGTCGTCCGACCCGGCCCGTCGCAGTCTCGCCACTACGCCCGCCGCGGTGGACCACACCGTCTCGTTCCGCTTGGACCCGCGCGCAGTCGGCCGGCCGGAATACGACGAACCGGCCGCGGACCGCACCTTCACCGACGACCGCCCGCTGGCCGGTACCAACGGCGAGGCGACCGTCCACGTCAGCGAGCCGCTGACCGAGTACGCGGACGTGTCCGGCCGCCCCCGGGCTGAATTGACGCTCTCCAGCGAACTGCGGGACTTCGACCTGCTGGTGGGGCTCTACCTGCTACCCAGCAGCGGCACACCGCGACTGCTGGGCGAGGCAGGCCTGCGCGCCCGCTACCACGCAGGCCTGCACCGACCCGAACCCTGGCCCAGCGGCCGGCCCGTGCCGGTCGCGCTGCGCGACTTTCCGTTCATCTCCCTGCGCGTCGGCCCGGGCGATCGCTTCGCCCTGGTGATCCGGGCTCCGCACCGGCGTTGGCAGCCCAACCACCAAGCAGGCGGCCCCGTGGCCGACGAGTCGGCGCAGGACGCGGTCAGCGGTGTCGTCCGGCTCCACCAAGGGCCTTCCCACCCCTCGTCCCTCTCGTTGCCGATCGCGGTGGCACCGACCTCATCGGACGCCACACCTAGGGCAGGGGGCTGAGCACGTTGTTCTGCTCCCGCTGGTAGATCACGGAGCTGCGGAAGCTGACGATCTCGCGGCGCTTGCTCAACCGGTCGACGAGGAACGAGTGCAGCCGGTCGAGGTCCTGGACCGCGACGTGCAGGAGGAAGTCGTCGCCACCGGCGAGCACGAACACCGCCAGCACTTCGGGCATCTCGCCGACGGCGGCTTTGAAGGCGTCGATGACGTTCCGGCTGAGCGGGCGCACCTGGACGGAGATGAACGCCTGCACGCCGCGGTTGAGCGACTTCAGGTCGATGTCGGCGTGGTAGCCGCGGATCACCCCGCGCCTGGTGAGGCTGCGGACCCGTTCGAGGCAGGTCGAGGGAGCTATCCCGAGCTTCCGGGCGAGTTCGCGGTTGGACTGCCGCGCATCCGTCTGGAGTTCCCCGATGATCGCCGAATCAAGTTCATCCACGGACGGCATCTTGCCATCCATTTCAGCCGAACGATCGGACTACGGCGTCAAAACCCGTGCAAATGGCTAACTTCGAGCAGGTAGCAACGATCGAACGTTCGGAGGAAGCAAGTGGCACTACCGACCAAACTGGTGCTCGTAGTCCGGTCGGATCTGGAGGCGAACGCAGCGGTGAACGCCGCCGTGGTCGTGGGGTTGAGCATGGGTGGGCGCTTGCCGCACCTGCTCGGCGAGGACGGCGCGGACGCATCCGGCGGAGTGCACGCCGGGCTGAACCCGAACCCGGTCCCGGTGCTGGTGGCCGATGCCGACCAGTTGCGCGATCTGCACGACCGGGCCCGGGAGCGGGAGGAGCTGACCGTCGTGGGGTTCAACGAGACCGCCCGCTGCGCAAGGGATTACGACGACTACCTCCGCACGCTGTCCGGGACTCCTGGCGGTGACGTCGACCAGGTCGCGGTGGCGATCTTCGGTCCGCGGAACCGGGTGACGGGACTGACCAAACGACTGCCGCTGCTGGGAAGTGGTCACCGGGAGGACGCCGCGTGACCACCGCCGCCGACCACTACGATCGCCTCCTCGCCGAGCACTACACCTGGATGCTCGGCGGCGACATCCACGCCGTCGCCTCGGCGCAGCTGGAGCTCCTCCGCGAGCTCGGTGTTCGCGGGGATTCCGACGACGCCATCGCGGTGGACCTGGGGTGCGGGTCCGGCGCTCAGGCCCTGGCGCTGGCCCGGCTCGGTTTCGCCCCGGTGATCGCGGTGGATACCAGCGCCGCTCTGCTCGACGAGCTCAGCGAGCGTGCGGCGGAGCTGGACTCGGGTCACGTCGTTCGGCCGGTGCACGACGACATCCGATCGGCCCTTCCCCGGGTCGTCGAACCCGGCACGGCCGCAGCGATCGTGTGCATGGGCGACACCTTGCCGCACCTGCCCGCCGAGGCGGACGTGTCGGACCTGGTCGGCGACATCGCCCGCGCGCTCCGGCCCGGCGGTCAGTTCGTCGCCACCTACCGGGATCTGACGGGGGAGCTGGTCGGGCCTGATCGCTTCATCCCGGTCCGCAGCTCGGAGGACCGGATCCTCACCTGCTTCCTCGACTACGTCGACGACAGCACTGTGCTCGTCCACGACCTCCTGCACGTCCGCTCCGGAGACGGGTGGGAGCTGGCCGTGAGCAGCTACCCCAAGCTGCGGCTGCACCCGGAATGGCTGGCCGAGCAATGCCGAGCGGCGGGTTTGGACGTCCGCCGCGACGCCCCGGGTCCGCGCGGTCAACGCGTTCTGCACGTGGTGCAGCCGGCCTGAGGGCCGATTCGTGGCAGGGCTGCGGGGAGGACGTCCTGAGGTGGTGGCGGGCTGCGGGACTAGGCGTCGGGTCGGGGGAGTTCCGCCGGTGGTAGCCACGGGTTGATCGGGATTGTGTCCGCGGCGTAGCCCTCCTCGTCGAAGAGACGTCCCATCAGCTTCACCTGGCGCAGGGCCACCGCCCGGTCGGCGAGCTGGAGTTCGGGGATCTTCTCGCCGAGCAGGGCTTCCAGCCGGGCCACGTCCGCGATCGAGCGCAGCCACACCGTGAACAGCAGGTTCTGCGGGCCGGTCACCGAGGCGCACAGGCGGATCTCGGGCAGGGCGCGCAGCCCTTGCACGACCTTGTCCAGCTGACCGGGAGCGACGCTGGCCCAGAGACTGGCGGACACCGGCCACTCGGTGAGCACGCGCGCGATCTCGCAGCGCAGGGAGATGTCGCCGTTGTGCACCATGCGCGTCACGCGGCGGCGCACGTTCGGCGTGCTCAAGCCGACCTGCTCCGACAACTCGACCGCCGAGGCACGGGCGTCGTGGGACAGCGCCGTGACCAGCCGTCGGTCGTGCTCGTCGAGATCGGCCCGGGTCGGCTGATCGGTGGTCGGCCGGGCCAGTTGCCGCTGCTGGGCGGGGGTGAGGCTGCGCAGTCGCCACCGGGAGCCTTCGGCGAACACCCGGGTGCCCAGCGCGGCCCGGGTGCGGACCACCCCGGGCAGCGGTGAGATGCGTCCGGACACCAGCTCCGACAGCGCGCCGAGGTTCCGGATCATCACGGTGATCAGCAGGTCCCGGCCGCCCGCCATGTGCTCGACTGTGATCACCTGCGGGTAGGTCGCCAGCGTTCGGGCCACCGACATCTGCTGTCCGGCCTGGACGTCGATCTCGATGAAGGCCATGCAGATCGAGTCCGCCAGTCTCGTCCCCGGGTAGCAGGTCGTCCACGCGCTGCCGTTGGTGTGCAGCCGTTCCCAGCGCCGGCCGACGGTCGCCGCGTCAACGCCGAGCACCCGGCCCACCTCCGCCCACGAGGTGCGGGGCGAGATCTGCAGCGCGTGCAGGATCGAGCGGTCCAGCTCGTCCAGGGCGAGTGAAGAGTCATGCATGAACAGCCGCTTTCAAGACGTTTCCATGCACTATCTCCCACATTCCTTCTCTTCACCAGCATCAGCGCGCACGCTGCTGCGCACCAAAGCACCTCGGAGGTGGATGTGGCGCAGGTGGACAACGCCCTGGTGGCGCGCCCGGTGGCGAAGAAGGGGCGTCGAGAACTGCTCGCCGGAACGGTCGGCGGAGTGGTCGAGTCGTTCGACTGGACGGTCTACGCGGTGCTGGCGCCGTACTTCGCCACGCAGATGTTCTCGGGCGAGGACGAGCTGACCAAGCTGCTGGCGGCTTACGCGGGGTTCGCGGTGAGCTTCGTGGTCCGTCCGCTGGGCAGCTACCTGCTGGGCCGGGTGGCCGACGCCCGCGGTCGCCGGTTCGCGCTGATCGTCAGCATGATCACGATCTGCCTGGGCAGCCTGCTGATCGCCGTGCTGCCGACGGCGGCGACGATCGGGGCGGCAGCACCGGTCCTGCTGGTGGTGCTGCGGGCGCTGCAGGGCGTCGCGATGGGCGGTGAAGCCCCCAGCGTCGCCGCCTACATCACCGAGACAGCGCCACCGAACCGCCGGTTCCTGTTCAGCGGCTTGTCCTACTGCGGCGTGGTCATCGGCAACGTCCTCTGCTTCGCGGTGGTCGGTGTGCTGCTGGTCGTGATGGGCGAGCAGGGCGTCGTCGACGGCGGTTGGCGGATCGGTTTCGGCATCGCGGCCGTGCTCGGGGTGCTGGCGTTCTGGGTGCGCAGCGCGGCGGACGAGAGCGAGGAGTTCCGGACCAGCAGGCGCGAAGTGCGGCGGACGAAGCTGTCCGGGCACCTGCGGAACATGGTCGCGGTCTTCCTGATCACCACCGGCACGACGGTCGGCTTCTACTTCGGCACGACCTACATGCCGGAGTACGCGGCCCAGCTCGGCGCCACCCGCGCTGCGAGTTCGAACCTGAGCATGATCCCCAGCCTGCTCCTGCTGATCGCGGCGATGGCGGCGTTCGGCGTGCTGGCGGATCGCATCGGCGGCATGCGGGTGTTCCGGATCGGCATGGGGCTGCTGGCGCTGTGCACGGTGCCTTTGATGACGGCCCTCGCGCACGGCTGGCTCCCGGTGTGGGCGGTGACGACCCTCTACCTGGTGTTCGGAGTCGCGCCGACCATCGCGCTGGGCAACGTGCTGCTCTCGACCGGATTCCCGGTCGAGGTGCGAGTCGTGGGCATGGGAGTGCCGTTCACCCTCGGCGTGGCGTTGTTCGGCGGCACTTTCCCGATGCTCGCACAGGGTTTGGGCGCGGTCGGGCAGCTCTCCGCGGTGCCGTGGGTGGCTGCGGGTCTCGCCGTGGTGTCGCTGGTGGGCACCGCGGTGTTCAAGGTTGATGAGAACTGATCGAGGAACGGATGGTCATGACTTCGTTGTCGACGCTGTTGGACGATGCGCGGTCGTTGCACCCGGACCTGGTGCGGACTCGACGTGATCTGCACCGGATTCCGGAACTGGGACTGGAGCTGCCGCGCACCCAGGAACGCGTGCTGTCCGAATTGGACGGTCTCGGGCTGGAGGTGAGCACCGGCGCGGAGATCAGTTCGGTCACGGCGGTGCTGCGCGGCGGCGGATCCGGTCCGACGGTGCTGTTGCGCGGGGACATGGACGCCCTTCCGGTGGCGGAGCGGTCCGGTGTCGACTTCGCCGCGGAGAACGGTCGGATGCACGCCTGCGGGCACGACTTGCACACGACGATGCTGCTGGGCGCGGCGAAGTTGCTGGCACCGCGCCGGGATCAGCTCGCCGGTGACGTGGTGTTCATGTTCCAGCCGGGCGAAGAGGGTTATGACGGCGCGGGACGCATGCTGGACGAAGGCCTGCTGTCGGCAGCCGGCCGCAAG
Source organism: Saccharopolyspora sp. NPDC002686 (assembly GCF_040295745.1). Lineage (NCBI taxonomy): Bacteria > Bacillati > Actinomycetota > Actinomycetes > Pseudonocardiales > Pseudonocardiaceae > Saccharopolyspora > Saccharopolyspora sp. NPDC002686. Next base: position 8,906 of record NZ_JBEOVY010000157.1, on the reverse strand, counting down.
CCCGATGCGGCCTACGCCCTGCACGTGATGTCGGCGTGGATCCCGCGAGGGATGTTCACGACTCGCAGCGGTCCGATGCTGTCCGCGTCAAACCGGTTGCGGGTGACGGTGCGAGGGCGTGGCGGGCACGGTTCCGCGCCGTTCCGGGCGGTGGATCCGGTGCCGGTGGCGTGCGAGATGGTCACCGCGCTGCAAGCGTTCGTGACCCGCCGCTTCGATATCTTCGACCCGGTGGTGCTGACCGTCGGCATGATCCACGGCGGTACGCAGGAGAACGTCATCCCCGACGAGGTCACCTTCGCCGCCACCGTGCGCTGCTTCTCGCCGCAGGCCCTGGCCGTGGTCAAGGACGGCTCGATCCAGGTGTGCGAGGGCATCGCGGCAGCGCACGGGGCCGAACTGGACGCGGAGTTCATCGAGCTGTACCCGGTGACGGTCAACGACGGAGCTGAGACGTCGTTCGTCGCGGACACCCTGCGCGAGCTGCACGGCGAGCAGAGCTTCGCCACGGCCCCCAACCCGGTCGCCGGTTCCGAGGACTTCTCCCGGGTCCTCGAGGAAGTGCCGGGGGCGATGGTCGCCCTCGGTGCTTGCCCGGAGGATCTCGATGCGGAGACGGCGCCCAACAACCACTCGCCGCGGGCGGTCTTCGACGACGCGGTGCTCGGCGATGGAGCCGCCGCGTACGCAGCCCTGGCAGTGCAACGGCAGCAGCAGCGCTGACCGGTGGTCGTGAGCGGTGAAAGCGGATCGCCGCTCACGACCCAGCGGTGTGCGGTTCCGCTGGTTCCTTCGGCGGTAGCCAGGGGTTGATCGGGACGGGGCCTTTTGCGCAGCCGCGGTCGTCGAGGAGTTGACCCATCAGCTTCACCATGCGCAGGTTCACCGCCCGGTCCACCAGGTGGAGCTGGGGGAGCCGGTCGGCCAGCAGGGTTTCCAGCCGGGGCAGGTCGGCCACCGACTTGAGCCACAGCGTGAACAGCAGGTTGTGCGGGCCGGTGATCGATGAGCACATCCGCAGCTCGGGCAGCGCGCTCAAGCCCTGCGCGACCTTGTCGATGTCCCCGGGCGGGACGCTGGCCCAGAGGGTCGCCGCGATCGGCCACTCGGTGAGCCCGCGCGCGATCTCGCAGCGCAGCACGGCGTCACCGCGGTGCACCAGCCCTGCGATGCGGCGTCGGACGTTCGGCGCGCTCAGCCCGACCTCCTGCGCCAGCTCGACGGCGGGGGCCCGGGCGTCCCGGGACAGCGCGGTGATCAGCCGGTGGTCGTGCTCGTCGAGCTCGCCGCGCGGCGGGTCGGCCGCCGGGCGGGCCAGCTGCCGCTGCTGCGCCGGGGTGAGGCTGCGCAGCCGCCACCGGGAGCCCTCGGAGAACACCCGGGTGCCCAGCGCGGCGCGGGTGCGGGCGACCCCGGGCAGCGCGGCGATGCGCTCGGTGATCAGCTCGGACAGCGCGCCGAGGTCCTGCACCAGTGCCATCGCCAGCAGGTCCCGGCCGCCGGCCAGCTGCTCGACGGTCACCACCTGCGGGTAGCTCGCCAGCGCTCGCGCCACGTCCATCGCGCGTCCCGGCTGCGCGTCGATCTCGACGTAGGCGTTGAAGCTGGTCTCGATCAGGCGGACGCCCGGGTAGCAGGTCGTCCAGGCCCGGCCGGTGCTGCGCAGCCGTTCCCAGCGCCGCGCCACGGTGACCGCGTCCACCCCGAGCACCTTGCCGACCTCGGTCCACGACGCGCGCGGCGAGATCTGCAGCGCGTGCAGGACCGAGCGGTCCAACTCGTCCAGCGTGTTTTCCTGCATGTGCATCCAGCTCTCGTGCTTTTTCCTGCATTGTTGCGCAGGTTCCTTTCGGTGCACGACATCGGCTCGCAGTCTGCTGCGCACGAACACACCTCGGAGGTGAGTGTTGGCGCAGGTCGATGGAGCCCTGGCAGCGCGGCCAGGGAGAGCGGCGGTCTCGATGAAGGGACGTCGCGAGCTGATCGCGGGTGCAGTGGGTGGCATCGTCGAGTCGTTCGACTGGACGATCTACGCGATCCTGGCGCCGTTCTTCGCATCGCAGATGTTCGCCGGCGAGGACGGGCTGACCAAGCTGCTCTCGGCGTACGCGGGTTTCGCCGTGGGCTTCGTGGTCCGGCCGCTGGGCAGTTACCTGCTCGGCCGCATCGCCGACGCGCGCGGCCGGCGGTTCTCGCTGGTCATCAGCATGGCCACGATCTGCCTCGGCAGCCTGCTGATCGCCGTGCTGCCGACCGCGGCGACCATCGGGGTCGCGGCCCCGGTCCTGCTGGTGCTGCTGCGCGCGCTCCAGGGCATCGCGATGGGTGGCGAGAACCCCAGCGTCGCGGCCTACATCACCGAAACCGCGCCGGAGAACCGCCGGTTCCTCTACAGCAGCCTGTCCTACACCGGCGCGTTCATCGGCAACATCGTGTGCTTCGTCGTGGTCGGTGCGCTGATGGCGGTGATGGGTGAGCAGGGTGTCACCGACGGCGGCTGGCGGATCGGTTTCGTCGTCGCCGCGGTGTTCGGGGTCCTCGCGTTCTGGGTGCGCAGCTCAGCGGCCGAGAGCGAGGAGTTCGAGAGCGAGAAGCAGGTCGAGGAACCGCGGCCGAAGGTGCGCGAGCACCTGCGGAACATGCTCTCGGTGTTCCTGATGACCACCGGTACGACGGTCGGCGTCTACTACGGCACGGTGTACCTGCCGGAGTACGCCGCGCAGGTCGGGGTCGAGCACTCCGTGGCGACGAACCTGGAGATGGTCCCGGCCCTGCTCGCGCTGATCGCCGCGATGGCGGTGTCCGGCCTGCTCGCGGACCGGTTCGGCGGTATGCGGGTGTTCCGGGTCGGCGCGCTGGCGCTGGCGGTGGGCACGGTGCCGCTGATGACCGCGCTCGCCCAGGGCTGGCTGCCGATGTGGGCGGTGGCGACCTGCTACCTGGTCCTCGGCGTCGCGCCGACCACCGCGGTGGCGAACGTGATGTACAGCGAGGTCTTCCCGGTCGCGGTTCGGGTCGTGGCGATGGGCGTGCCGTTCACGCTCGCGATCGCGCTGTTCGGCGGCACCTTCCCGCTGCTCGCGGAAGGCCTTGCGGCGCTGGGAAGTCTGACCGCCGTGCCGTGGGTCGCGGCCGGTACCGCGGTCATCACCTTGCTGGGCACGTGGGTGTTCAAGCGCGGCTGAGCCGTTGCGCAATTCCCACCAGGATTCGGAGAAGAACTCGACGATGATCGCTTTGCCGACGCTGCTGGACGACGCTCGTGCGCTGCACCCGGACCTGGTGCGGATCCGCCGCGATCTGCACCGGAATCCGGAGCTGGGGCTGGAACTCCCGCGCACCCAGGAACGGGTCGTGTCCGAATTGGACGGTCTCGGGCTGGAGGTGGGCACCGGCGCGGAGATCAGCTCGGTGACGGCGGTGCTCCGCGGTTCCCGCCCGGGCCCGACCGTGCTGCTGCGCGGGGACATGGACGCGTTGCCGGTGGCGGAGGAGACCGGGCTCGACTTCGCGGCAGGCAACGGGCGGATGCACGCCTGCGGGCACGACCTGCACGCGACGATGCTGCTGGGCGCGGCGAAACTGCTCGCGCCGCGGCGGGATCAGCTCGACGGGGACGTGGTGTTCATGTTCCAGCCGGGAGAGGAGGGCTACGACGGCGCGGGTCGCATGCTCGACGAAGGTCTGCTGTCGGTCTCGGGGCGCAAACCCGACGCGGCCTACGCCCTGCACGTGATCTCCGGGCTGGAGCGAGGTCTGTTCACCACGAAGGGCGGCCCGATGCTCTCGGCCGCGAACCGGCTGGAGGTGACCGTCCGCGGGCGCGGCGGGCACGGTTCCGCGCCGTTCCGCGCGCTGGACCCGGTGCCGGTGGCGTGCGAAATGGTGTTGGCCCTGCAGACTTTCGTCACCCGGCGCTTCGACGTCTTCGACCCGGTGGTGCTGACCGTCGGCACCATCCACGCCGGGACCCGGGACAACGTGATCCCCGACGAGGTCACCTTCGCCGCAACCGTCCGCTGCTTCTCCCGCCGAGCGCAGGCGGTCGTCGCGGACGGCGCGGTGCAGGTGTGCCGGGGCATCGCGGCGGCGCACGGGGCCGAGGTGCGGGCGGAGTTCGTCGAGCAGTACCCGGTGACGGTCAACGACGAGTCGGAGGCGGAGTTCGTCGCCGATGCCGTGCGCGAACTGCACGGCGAGCACCGCTTCGCCACCGCCCCGAAGCCGATCAGCGCCTCGGAGGACTTCTCCCGGGTGCTCGAGGAGGTCCCCGGCGCGATGATCTCCCTCGGCGCCTGCCCGCCGGACCGGGACCCGGCCCGGGCCCCGGACAACCACTCGCCGCAAGCGGTCTTCGACGACGAGGTCCTGGCCGACGGAGCAGCGGCTTACGCGGCCCTCGCGGTGCAGCGCCAGGAGCAGCCGGCCTGAGCGCTGACCCGGACGTCCTCCTCGCGGCGGTGCTGCGGGGAGGGCGTTTTGCTGTGCGGCGGAGACAACCGGGCGAATACGACTTTTCGGTACATCGGGAGCCGGGTCTGCGCGGGGTCGACCCGGCTCCTGGGGTTTCACGCCTGGGTCTCGGTGGGGCGCGTGATGGCGATCTCAGCCACGGACGGTAGTGTCCGCGTTACATGTTGTGTGCGTCACGCTGGGGAATGTGCGGTGTGCACAGTGGCGCCAGAAGAAGTCTGGGCGAGCGGGCATAGCGGAGAAGTGGTCGTCCTCACGACACTCTGAGTAAGAATTGCCCGCTCGATCCGGGCTTTCGGTAACCGGCGCGTGCGTTCAAAGGAGCACAGCGAAGTGCAGGAGTTCGACCTTCTCGTGGTGGGTGGCGGCCCCGGTGGGTACGTCGCCGCGATCCGGGCCGCGCAGCGCGGCCTCTCGGTCGGTGTGGTGGAAAAGGAGCGGCCCGGCGGGGTCTGCTTGAACTGGGGCTGCATCCCGACCAAGGCGATGCTGCGTTCGGCCGAGGTTTACGAGACCGTGCTGCACGCTGCCGACTTCGGGATCAACGTCGAGAACGTGAGCGTCGACTACGACGCCGTCCGACGTCGCAAGAGCAGCGTCGTCAAGGGCCTCACCGACGGCGTCGCCGGCCTGCTCAAGGCCAACGGCGTCACCGTCATCAACGGCCACGCCCGGTTCACCGGCCCGACCGCGGTGGACGTCTACGCCACCGGTGAGTCGCCGCTGGGCGCCGAGGGCCCGCGCTACGCCGCCGAGCCGACCGGCGCCAAGCCGATCGAGCAGGTCAAGGCCCGCGACATCATCATCGCCACCGGCTCGGTCCCCGTGCAGCTGCCGCTGCCCGGCGCGGACCTGCCCGGCGTGATCACCTCCGACGGCGCCTTCGGCCTGACCGAGGTGCCCAAGCGCATCGCCATCATCGGCGGCAGCGCGGTCGGCGCCGAGTGGGCGACGCTGTTCGCCACCCTCGGCAGCGAGGTCAGCATCATCGAGATGCAGAAGACCCTGGTGCCCGCCGAGGACGCCGAGGTCGGCAAGGCCCTGGGCCGCTCGTTCACCAAGCGCGGCATCAAGGTCCTCACCGAGGCCACCGTCTCCCGCGTCGACCAGGCCGCCGACGGCCTGAAGGTCACTGTGGACGGTGCCAAGCCGCAGCAGATCGACGCCGACGTGGTGCTGGTCGGCGTGGGCCGCAAGCCCAACACCGCCAGCCTCGACCTGGACAAGACCGGCGTCGCCACCAGCCAGCGCGGTTTCATCGAGGTCGACGAGAAGCTGCGCACCAACGTCGAGCACGTCTACGCGATCGGCGACGTCACCGGCAAGGCGCTGCTCGCGCACGTCGCGTCCCACCAGGGCATCGTGGCGGCCGAGACGATCGCCGGGCAGCACGCCGCGATCGACTACAACGTCATCCCGGCGGCGACCTTCACCCACCCGGAGGTCGCCAGCGTCGGCCTCACCGAGGCGCAGGCCAAGGACGCCGGGCACGACGTCGTCGCCGCGAAGTTCCCGTTCGCCGCGCTGGGCCGCGCCCAGAGCTACGGCGACACCGAGGGCTTCATGAAGATCGTCGCCGGCAAGAAGTACGGCGAGGTCCTGGGCGTGCACATCATCGGGCACTCCGCCAGCGACCTGATCACCGAAGGCGCGCTGGCGATGGCCCTGGAGGCCACCCTCGACGAGCTCGCCGAGACCATCCACGCGCACCCGACCCTGGGCGAGATCGGCATGGAGGCGGCCATGGCAGCCCTCGGCCTGCCGGTCCACGTCGCCCCGCCGAAGAAGCGCTGACCACGAGGCTTTTTTCCGAAAGGGGACTGTGATGGCAACGACAGCCACGCGCAGCAAGCCGGCCACCCGCAGCACCGCCAAGTCGCGGCGCAGCGGCGGTGCGGTACGCGGCTCCGGCGGCGGACGCTTCGCCGGGGAGTCGCCGGAGCTGCTCCAGGACTACTTCCACGAGATGACCCTGATCCGCCGCTTCGAGGAGCGCGCGGCCCAGGGCTACACCCAGGCCAAGATCGGCGGCTACTGCCACCTCAACCTCGGTGAGGAAGCGACCGTCGTCGGCCTGATGCGCTCCCTGCGCAAGTCCGACCTGCTGTTCACCAACTACCGCGAGCACGGCTACGCGCTGGCCAAGGGCATCGAGCCCGGCCGCGTGATGGCCGAGCTGTACGGCCGCACCACCGGCACCTCCAAGGGCTGGGGCGGCTCGATGCACATGTTCGACGTGGAGGCCGGGCTGCTCGGCGGCTACGGCATCGTCGGCGGCCAGATCCCGCTGGCCACCGGTGCTGCGCTGGCCATCGACTACCGCGGCGGCGACCAGGTCGTGATGTGCCAGATGGGCGACGGCACCACCAACATCGGTGCGTTCCACGAGGCGCTGAACATCGCCGCGCTGTGGAACCTGCCGGTGGTCTTCGTGGTGATCAACAACCACCTCGGCATGGGCACCACGGTCGACAAGTCCTCCGCGGAGCCCGAGCTGTTCAAGCGCGCCTCGGCGTACAAGATGCACGGTGAGCGGGTGGACGGCAACGACCCGCTGGCGGTCCGCGAAGCGGCCACCCGCCTGGTCGAGCAGGCCCGCAACGGCGGCGGCCCCGCCCTGCTGGAGTGCGTCAGCGAGCGGCTGAAGGGCCACTCGGTGGTCGACCCGGCCAAGTACCGCAGCGAGGAAGCGGTCGAGAAGGCCAAGCAGGCCGACCCGGTCGCCGCCTTCCGCGCCGAGCTGATCGAGGCCGGTGTCCTGGACGAGGACGCCGCCGTGGAGATCGAGCGCAAGGCGCAGGCCGAGGCCGACGCGGCGGTCGCGTTCGCCGACGACAGCCCGCACCCGGACCCGTCGACGCTGTTCGACTACACCTACGCCACCCCGGTGGCCAACGATTCGCGACGGCTTCCCGCCGACCCGGTCTTCTGACGCCCTTCCGGGTTTTCCGCGAAAGTTCTCGTCGCGGTATTTGCGACACCCCGCCACTTGATCCGTGAGTGTTTTGGGCTGCTATCGCAGCTCAAAACACTCACGGCTCCCATTGCTCTTTTCCAGGAGAAACACCCTTGGCCGTCATCACGTACCGCCAAGCGTTGCACGACACGCTTCGCGAGGAAATGCTGCGCGATGAGGACGTCTTCCTCATCGGCGAGGAAATCGGGGTCTTCGAGGGCTCCTACAAGATCACCGCTGGTCTGCTCAAGGAGTTCGGCGAGAAGCGGGTGCGCGACACCCCGATCGCCGAGGAGGGCTTCGTCGGTGCCGCGGTCGGTGCGGCCATGCTGGGCCTGCGCCCGGTCGTCGAACTGATGACGATCAACTTCTCGCTGGTCGCGCTGGACCAGATCGTCAACCACGCGGCCAAGATCTACGGCATGTTCGGCGGCCAGACCTCCGTGCCGATGGTCCTGCGCACGCCGGGCGGCGGCGGCCAGCAGCTGGGCGCCACCCACTCGCAGAACATCGAGCTGTACTACGCCTTCGTGCCGGGCCTGAAGGTCGTCGCGCCGAGCACGCCCGCCGACGCCAAGGCGCTGCTGCTGGCCTCGATGCGCGACAACGACCCGGTGCTGTTCCTGGAGAACCTGGCGCTCTACAACACCAAGGGCGAGGTTCCCGACGTCGTCGAGCCGGCCGAGATCGGCAAGGCGAAGGTGACCCGCGAGGGCACCGACATCACCATCATCGGCTACTCCCGGATGGCGCTGGTGGCCCAGCAGGTCGCCGAGAAGCTGCACGCCGAGGAGGGCATCAACGCCGAGGTCGTGGACCTGCGCAGCTTGCGGCCGTTGGACCGGCAGACCATTGTGGACTCCGTGCGCAAGACCGGCTGCGCCGTCGTCGCGGAGGACGATTGGCTGACCTACGGCATCGGCGCGGAGATCGCCGCGTCCATCTCGGACGGTGCGTTCGACTACCTCGACGCCCCGGTGCGCCGGGTCGCGGCGGCGGAGGTGCCGCTGCCGTACGCCAAGCCGCTGGAGCGCGCCGCGCTCCCGTCCGCCGAGTCCCTGACGACTGCGATCCACCAGACGCTGGACGCCGTCGGCCGTCGCCGCTGAGGCCTGTCTCACCCGAGGAAGACGATGACTGAGATTCAGATGCCGAGGCTCTCCGACACCATGGAGGAGGGCGTGATCTCGAGCTGGCGCAAGAGCGTCGGCGACAAGGTCAGCCGCGGCGAGGTGGTCGCGGAGATCGAGACCGACAAGGCCCTCATGGAGCTGGAGGCCTACGACGACGGGGTGCTGGAGAAGATCCTCGTCGACGAGGGCGCGACGGTGCCGATCGGCACCCCGATCGCGGTCCTCGGCGACGGCTCCGGCGCTGCGGCGGAAGCGGCTTCCGCCCCGGCCCCGGCCGCCGCTCCGGCTCCCGCGGCTGAAGAGGCCCCGGCTCCGGCCGCCGAGCCCGCTGCGGCTGCTCCGGC
>NZ_JBEOVY010000156.1:0-16972 GCF_040295745.1 Saccharopolyspora sp. NPDC002686 | reverse complement strand
GAGCATGTTGACCGGTGAGTCGGTGCCGGTCGAGGTCGGTCCCGGCGACAACGTCGTGGGTGCGACCGTCAACGCTGGTGGCCGGTTGGTCGTGCGAGCGACCCGGGTCGGCGCGGACACGCAGTTGGCGCAGATGGCCAAGCTGGTGGAGGACGCGCAGACCGGCAAGGCGGCGGTGCAGCGGTTGGCCGACCGGATTTCGGCGGTGTTCGTGCCGATCGTGATCGCGCTTGCCGTCGGAACCCTGGCCTTCTGGCTCGGCACCGGCGGCGGAATCGCCGCCGCCTTCACCGCCGCCGTGGCCGTGCTGATCATCGCGTGCCCGTGCGCACTCGGCCTGGCCACCCCGACCGCGCTGCTGGTGGGAACCGGTCGTGGCGCCCAGCTGGGCATTCTGATCAAGGGACCGGAAGTGCTGGAGTCCACCCGCCGCATCGACACCGTGGTGCTGGACAAGACCGGCACCGTCACCACCGGGCAGATGTCGCTGGTCGACGTCCACACCACCGCTGACACCGACCGCGACGAGGTCCTGCGGATCGCTGGTGCGCTGGAGAACGCCTCCGAGCACCCGATCGCCCAGGCCATCGCCCGCGGCGCGCAGCAACGAGTGGGCGAACTGCCATCGGTCGAGGGCTTCACCAACGTCGAAGGTCTCGGCGTGCAGGGCATCGTCGACGGACACGCCGTGCTCGCCGGCCGGACCGCACTGCTCGAGCAGTGGAGCCAGCACCTGACCCCGGAGCTGGCCGAAGCCAAAACCGCTGCTGAGCAGCAGGGCAAGACCGCGGTCGTGGTCGCCTGGGACGGACAAGCCAGGGCCGTGCTGATGGTGGCCGACACCATCAAACCCACCTCGACGGAAGCCATTTCGCAGCTGCGTGGGCTTGGTTTGACTCCGGTGTTGTTGACCGGGGACAACGAGGCCGTGGCCCGCTCGGTGGCCGCCGAGGTCGGCATCGACGAGGTCATCGCCGAAGTCCTGCCCAAGGACAAGGTCGAGGTCGTCACGCGGTTGCAGGCCGAGGGCAAGGTGGTGGCGATGGTCGGTGACGGTGTCAACGACGCCGCCGCTTTGGCCCAGGCCGACCTCGGGTTGGCGATGGGCACCGGCACCGATGTGGCGATCGAGGCCAGCGATCTGACCCTGGTCCGCGGGGACCTGCGGGCCGCGGCGGATGCGATCCGGTTGTCCCGCCGGACCCTGCGCACGATCAAGGGCAACCTGTTCTGGGCCTTCGCCTACAACATCGCCGCCCTGCCGCTGGCCGCGGCCGGACTGCTCAACCCGATGATCGCCGGAGCCGCCATGGCCTTCAGCTCGGTGTTCGTGGTCTCCAACAGCCTCCGCCTGCGCACCTTCCGCAGCACAGCAGGCACCGCGGGCACCTCGGTCGAACCGGCCGCCGAGCACCGCGAGCCGGTGGCCGCATAACGCAGCAACCGAACCGGAACGGGCTATCGCGCAATGCGGTAGCCCGTTCCGCGTTCTCCCGGTCGGCTCCGGCGCGCTATTCCATCCCGCGCACCTCCTCCGGTGTGGTCCCGCGCAGCTCCCCGTCCAGCAGGAGCCACCTCGTGACACCGATCGACTCGAGGAACGGCACATCGTGACTGGCCACGATCAACGCCCCTCCGTAGGACTCCAAAGCCGTGACCAGCTGCCGCGCGCTCGCCATGTCCAGGTTGTTCGTCGGCTCGTCCAGCATGAGCAGCTGCGGCGCGGGCTCGGCGAGCACGAGAGCGGCGAGGGTCGCGCGGAACCGCTCGCCACCGGAGAGCGTCGACACCTGCTTGTCGGCCCGATCCCCGGTGAACAGGAACCGGGCCAACCGCGCCCGGATCTGGTTGTTGGTCGAGCCGGGCGCGAACCGCGCCACGTTCTCCGCGACGGTCAACCCCTCGTCCAGCACATCGAGCCGTTGCGGCAAGAACCGCAGCGGGACGTGGACGACCGCATCCCCTTCCAGCGGTTCCAGCTCCCCGGCGATCGTGCGCAGCAACGTCGTCTTGCCGGCACCGTTGCGACCGACGAGCGCGATCCGTTCCGCCCCGTGCAGGTCCAGCCCTCCCGGCACCCGTGCCCCGTACCGCAAGCGCAGGTCGCGCAGGGCCAGAACAGCTCGTCCCGGCGGCACCGCAGTTCGCGGGAGGTCGACCCGGATCTCGTCGTCATCGCGCACCGCCTCCGCCGCCTCGACCAGCCGTTCCCGGGCCTCGGCGAGCTTCGTCTCGTGCATGATGCGGTGCTTGCCCGCCGACACCTGGGCATCGCGCTTGCGCTGGCCCATCACCACCTTCGGTTCGCGCTTGGTGTCCCACATCTTCTGGCCGTACCGCTTGCGGCGGGCCAGCTTGACGTGGGCGTCGGCGAGCTCGCGCTTCTGCTTGCGCAGATCGGTTTCGGCGACCCGCACCATCCGCTGCGCCGCCTCCTGCTCGACCGCGACCGCTTCCTCGTAAGCGGCCAGATCACCTCCGTACCAGTGGATCTCGCCGTCCCGGAGGTCGGCGATCTGGTCCACCTCGGCCAGCAGTTCGCGGTCGTGGCTGACCACGACCAGCACCCCGGTCCACCCGGCGACCGCTGCGCACAGCCGCCGCCGGGCGGGCAGGTCGAGGTTGTTCGTCGGCTCGTCGAGCAGCAGGACGTCCGGCCGGGCCAGCATCAGCGCGGCCAGCCGCAACAGCACTGACTCGCCACCGGAGACCTCGCCGATCGTCCGGTCGAGACCGATGTGCCCCAGCCCGAGACCGGCGAGCACCGCCGACGCGCGCTCTTCGACGTCCCAGTCCTCGCCGATCGCGGTGAAGTGCTCCTCACCGACCTCACCTGCACCGATCGCGTGCAGCGCGGCGCGGATCCCGGCGATGCCCAGGACCTCGTCGACGCGCAACGCGGTGTCGAGCGCGACGTTCTGCGGCAGGTAACCGACTTCGCCGGCCACCCGGAGCACGCCGCCGGTAGCGGTCAGCTCACCGGCGAGCAGCTTGAGCAGCGTGGACTTGCCCGAGCCGTTGAGCCCGATGAGCCCGGTGCGGCCGGGGCCGAACGCCGCTTGGAGACCGTTGAAGACGCGGCCGCCGTCCGGCCACTCGAATTCGAGCCCGACGCAGCTGATGCCTGCGACGACGGGCGCATGCGGGGATGGTGACATGAGGACCTCCCGGAGTCCGGATCGAACGGTGCGGGGCACGTTCGAGACGCCGCGAGCGACAGCGGTGCAGCGGAGGTCGATACCCGAAGACGAGTGGGAAGACGGCTCACAGCGCAGAGGTCGCTACCGCATCGGGCTCGGCACGAGCCACGACACACGGCATCTCAGGACCTCAGATGAACAACGTCCTTCTCCAACACGACGGCAACAGAAGCCCGGCCAAGTTACCGCTGCCCTGGAAGGGGCGTCAAACGATTAAAACCGCGAGCGGTCACCAGTAATCGTGCCGCTTCCCGTCGGTGTCGGCGACGAAGATGACCGCATCGGCACCGTCCAAGTCAGCCGGGGTGAGCGGGATGTGGCCTTGCACGATCGGTTCGCCCGCGCCGATCGACGAGGCGAGCGCGGCGCGGAGAGCCGGTGCCGGGAACAGCGCACGCCGCGTGGTCGCCTCGGCCAGCACGCCCTGGAGGGTGTCCGGATCGCTGTTGGGGTTGGCGTCAGTCGCCACGAACACGTACCGCTCGCCCAGCGCGATTCCCACCAGCGAGCCGGCGCTCCCCCAGCTCACGTCGTGCTCGCCGACCGGCATCCGGGACTGCCCCGGCTGGAGGTGCACGTTGTGCGCGAACACCAGGGTCGGTCCGCGTTGCTGCTCCTCAGCCGCGATCGCGATCAGGTTCTCGGCCATCATCTCGGCGCGCAAGGCGAGCAATGCCCCGATGCGATCAGGACCGGAACCGGCCATCGCCGCGTGATACCGCAGCAGGCCGAGTGCGGTGCGCGCGTGCGCCAGGGCGTGGTCGTAGCCGGCCGGATCGGCGGGGCGCAGCGCTGGTGCCGCTCGGCGCAGCGCGCTGGCGAGGTCGTCGGCGACGACGCGCAGGGCACGGGCGCGATCCGAGCCGCCGACGGACGCTGCCGGGTCGTACATGGCCGCCTCGTTCGTCCAGTCCGCCTCCTCGCCGAGCAGCGCGTCCAGGTCACCGACCGACTCCGGCCGCAGCGCCGCGGGCAGGTACTCGCTGACCGAGGTCAGCGCACGTCGCGGGCTCGGCGCAGCGGCGAACTCCACCGGCGCGTCGAAGCCGTGGAAGCGGACCCGGTCCTGCGGTGCGCGGTCGGCGTTGTGCGCGCGGAGCCATTCGACGAGCTCGCGGTTGCCCGGCACGGCACCGAAGCGGTGGCTGAACCCGGTCGCCAGCACGTCGTCGATGTCCGCCGCAGCCCCGTTCACGTAGTCGTCGACGGCGGACGCGGCGAAGATGTCGGTCTCGAGCGCGATCGATCGGTATCCGCGTTCGACCAGGAGGCCCAGGATCTCGTTGCGCAGCAACGGGAACGCCTCGATCCCGTGAGTCGGCTCGCCGAGGCCGAGCAGGACCGGCGGCTCCGCCCTCGCGGCGAGCAGCTCGTCGAGGACCCGTCCCAGGTCCGCCGGGTCGTCGAGTTGGCGGGCAATGGCGCGCGCAGATGCGGCAGCAGGCATGAACAACCCCTTCTCGAAGGAACTGCTCTTCAACGTATCGTTGAACACTCGGGTGAAACTTGGTCAACACCTACCTGGAAGATCCGAGCTCAACCCTCAATCGGAGGTGCAAGCTGCGACCCATCGACCTGGCCCGGGAGCACGGGTTGTCCGCGCAGGCGATCCGCAACTACGAGGACGCCGGGGTCTTCCCACCGACCGAACGCAGCGAGACCGGGTACCGGCGCTACACGGCCCTGCACGCCCAGGCCCTCCGCGCCTTCCTCGCCTTGCGCGCCGGGCACGGGCACCAGCAGGCGGTGGAGATCATGCGCGCGACCAACCGCGGCGACACCGAATCCGCCTACCGGCTCATCGACTCCGCCCACGTCGCGCTGCTCACCGAACGCGACACCCGCGCCGAAGTCGCGACGGCCCTGGATGTTCTGTCCACCACGACACCGACGCCGCTCACCGGACAACCGCTGACCGTCGGCGAACTCGCGCGTCGGCTCGACCTGCACCCGGCGACGCTGCGCACCTGGGAGACCGGGGGAATCCTGCGCCCCGAACGCAATCCCGCCACCGGCTACCGCGAATACGGACCGGACTGCGTGCGCGACGCCGAGATCGCGCGGCAGCTGCGCCGAGGCGGCTACCTGCTGCACCAGATCGCGCAGTTCATCGATTCGCTGCGCGAGGCCGGGGGGACCGAAGCGCTGAGCACCTTCCTCGACTCCTGGCAGGACCGGCTGACCACGCGCAGCCGCAACCTCCTGGCCGGCGCAGCCCAGCTCGACGCCTACCTCACCGCGCTCGACAGGAAGCAGTCGCGGTGACCGGCCGCCGCCATTCGGGGCATCCTCGTGCCGCCCGTTCGGTCGCCCCTCCTCGAAGGGGATTCGAGCGGTTACCGTGTGCGACATGCATCAGAACTCCCGGGATGCGGAGCTGGCGGCCAAGGTCTCGCACGCGGACCTCGACAACCCCAACATCGCCCGCATGTACGACTACCTGCTCGGCGGTTCGGCGAACTTCGCCATCGACCGCGAAACGGCGGAGAAGGCGCTGGAGTTCGCCCCGACGGAGCGCGACTACTGCTACATCAACCGCGGGTTCCTCGGCCGCGCGGTGCGCTTCCTGACCGTCGAGGCGGGGATCGACCAGTTCATCGACCTGGGATCCGGCGTGCCGACGGTCGGCAACGTCCACGAGATCGCCCAAGCGCACAACCCGGAAGCGCGCGTGGCGTACGTGGACTGGGAGGCCGTCGCCTGCCACCACGCCCGGCACCTGCTCGGCCACGACGAGCGGGTCACGGTCACCGAAGCGGACGTCTGCGACGTCGACGCGGTGCTCAACTCCCCCACCGTCACCGGACTGCTGGACTTCTCCCGACCGGTCGCGGTGCTGGCCTTCGGCATCCTCGACATCATCCCGAGCCCCGACGGCGCGTCGCTGGTCGCCCGCTACCGGGACGCCTGCGTGCCGGGCAGCGCGCTGGCGGTCTCCAACAACGCCCAGCTGAGCCGCACCGACCAGGAGATCGCCGAGCTCCGCGAACTGCTCGCCTCGACTTCGACGCCGCAGATGCACATCCGCAACGCCGATGAGGTCGCCGCGCTCTTCCCCGGCTACACGCTGGTCGAACCGGGTGTGGTGCCCGCGGCGTACTGGCGCCCGGACCAGCCCGTCGACGACGCGGCAGCGCGCCGCGGGAACGTCCTGGGCGCGGTCGGCTTCCTCGACGGAAAGCCCACCGGCTGAGCGAGTGCACAGTGGACTGAACGACGAGAGCGGCGAGGGAGGTTCAATCCCTCGCCGCTCTCGCGTTGCCAGTCCTACTTCGCCAGGCCGCGCTCGATGGCGGCGATGATGTCCGGCCGCAGCCGCTCCGGCTGGACGATCGCGTCCACCGATCCGACCTCGACCGCGCGCTGGATGCTGTGCACCGAGTCGAACTCCGCGGCCACCTCGCCGAGCTTCTCGGCCCGCACCGACGACCGCAGCTCCGCCAGCTCGTCGGCCAGCGTGACGCGCTCGACGTCGGTGGCCTCCGAGACCCGGGCCTCCAGCTCCTGCACCCGCGGGTCCTTCGCGGTGCGCGCGTTCACCTCACCGGCGAAGACCACGGCCGCCGCCGGAGCACCGCCGATGACCGAGGCGAACGAGCCGTCCACCGCCAGCACCGTCATGTTCGGGTTCAGCGCCTTGGAGAACACCACGAACGCACCGCCGTGGTAGCGCGAGATCACGCAGAACACGATCGGGCCCTCGAAGTTGACCACCGCGCGGCCGATCTCGGCGCCGTACTCCAGCTGCAGCTTGCGCATCGACTCCGGCGAGCCGTCGAAGCCGGACAGGTTCGCCAGCACCACCAGCGGGCGGTTGCCGCTGGCCGCGTTGATCGCGCGCGCCACCTTCTTCGACGACCGCGGGAACAGCGTGCCGGAGGTGTAGGTGTCCGGGCCGTCGGTGGGCGGGAAGCCCCGGCGCGGCACCGAACGCGACTCGATCCCGACCAAGCAGACCGGCAGGCCACCGAGGTGCACGTCCTGCACGACGGCGGTCTCCGCGTCGGCCATACCCGCCCAGCGCTCCAGCACCGCGTGGTCCTGGTCGGCGATGGCGCGCATCACCGTCCGGATGTCGAACGGCTTCTTGCGGTCCGGGTTGGTCGCCGCCGAGAAGATCTCGCCGACAGTGGTGAAGTCGCTTCCGACCACGGCGTGCGGGAAGTCCGAGATGTCGCGGTCGACCGGGTCGGACGTGCGGGCCCGGCGCGGCGCGGACTCGCCCGGCACGACGTAGGTGTGGTCGTAGTGCCCCATCAGCACCCGCCGGGCACCGGCGAGGTCGGCCGCCCAGTACTGGGCCTGCCCGTTCGGGCCCATCACCCGGTCGTAGCCGCCGATGCCGAAGTTGTCCTCCGCCGACACGCCACCGGAGAAGTCCAGCGACTGCTTGCCGGTGAGCACCATCGCCGAATCCGGCGTCATCACCAGGATTCCCTTGGTGTGCATCAGCATCGTGGCCTCGGCGTTCCAGTAGGGCTGGGCGCCCACGTTGATGCCGGCCACCACGACGTTGATCTCACCGCCGTCCTGGGTGAAGTGCACGATCCGCTTCAGCGCCGCGGCCACCCAGTCCATGTTCTCGGTGCCGGAGTCCATCGAGATCCGGGCACCCGCCGACAGCGCGTACCACTCCACCGGGACGCCTTCGCGCTCGGCGAGGTCCAGGGCGGCGATCACCCGCGAGCACTCCGGTTCGGACAGCGCGCCGAGCGCCTTGGTCGGGTCGCCGAGCAGCACGACCCGCTTGACGCCCTCCGGGTAGCGCTCGGTCGGGGTGCTGGCCACGCCGAGCACGATGCCGGACTTGTTCAGGCCCTTCGGGCGGTCGACCGGGGCCAGAGCGCCGGTGTCGTCCAGGTCGTACTCGACGAACGTGCCGCTGGAACCGGCCACCACGTCGATCAGCTCGTACGGGTAGACGTTCCCGCGCCGCCGGGCGCGCAGCACCTTCTGGCCGTAGTCGTCCAGCGGCTGGATCGGCTCGGTCGGCGGTTCGGCCATCTCGACCTGCAGACCGGCGCCGCCGTAGGACAGCCGCAGCGCGACTTCGCTGAGCTCGCCGGTCTCCTGGTCCCGCCGTCGACCGAGGTAGAGGACCTCCTCCAGCCCGGCGCCCGCGGTCCGCGGCGCCACGCGCGCCACCACCGCGTCGAGGGCTTCCCGGGAGATGTCGATCGACGGCCACACGTAGAGCACGATCCGGTTGGCGTCGAGCCGCTTCTTGGCCGGGCGCTGAGCCTGGACCCGGCGGATCGCGTCCAGGCAGGCGTCCAGCACCGCTTCGGCAGCCGGCAGGGCCGCGACCCGGCCGTCGGAATCGCGCAGCGGCGTCAGGTCGCGGATCTGCGCCATCGCGACGAGGCGCTCGTCGGCCGGGTTCTCCGGCGCGACGCAGCGGAACAGGTGCACGTCCTCGTCCGCCGACGGGAGCCGGGTGATGTCGAAGTTCTCCAGCCGGTGCAGCTGCAGCCGCTGGCCGACCAGCGGGTGCAGGCCGCGGATGATGCGCTCCTCGACCAGCCCGTCCTCGCTCGGGCGGAAGGTGAAGTGGTGGTGCATCGCCGAACCGCGGCGCCCCGCCACCGAAGTCGTGACGCGCCGCAGGCTGCTCGGCAGCGGCAGTCCGGCCAGGGCACCGCGCAGCGCCTCGGCGGCCGCGTCGGCGTCCGCGGGCTGGTCGTCCCAGGTC
Source organism: Saccharopolyspora sp. NPDC002686 (assembly GCF_040295745.1). Classification (NCBI taxonomy): domain Bacteria; kingdom Bacillati; phylum Actinomycetota; class Actinomycetes; order Pseudonocardiales; family Pseudonocardiaceae; genus Saccharopolyspora; species Saccharopolyspora sp. NPDC002686. Next base: position 8,080 of record NZ_JBEOVY010000156.1, on the reverse strand, counting down.
AGGTAGATGTCCGCGACCAGCTCGGCAGCACCGTTGGCCGCCTCGGCGACGGCGCGGACCGCTTCACCGAGGTCGGCGAACTCGGCGGCCGTGGCGACCAGCTGCAGGCGCTGACCGTCCAGGTCGTACTCGGCGGTGACCAGCGAGCGGTCCCCGATCCGCCGGCACTGGACGTCCTCCAACGCCCGGTCCCGGTAGTAGCGCCGGCTGAGCACCTCCAGCAGCGGCCCGTGGTCCGAGCCGTTGCGACCGATCCGCTGGCCGAGCAGGCGCACCAGCGGTTCCGGGCTGGCGACCATGGCGGCGATCCGCTCCGCGCGGTCCGCGGCGTCCGGGTGCTCGTCGAGGTAGCGCAGGTGTCCGCGCACGTCGGCGTAGACCTCGGCGCGGGTGCGGCGCAGCATCGGCTGGGCGAACCAGCGGAACACCACGTTGCGGGCGAGGTCGCCGACGACCGGGAAGCGCACCTGGGTCGCCACGATCAGGTGTTCCAGGGCGTGGCCCACGGTCTCGCGCACCGATGCCGGCGGCACCGGCTCGGACAGCCACTGCTTCAGCAGCTTGGTCACCACGACCACGTCGGAGGCGGCCCGCTGCTGGGCCAGGAAGATGCGGAAGACCGCGTCCTCCAGCGCCGGGGTCCGGTCCAGTTCCTTGACCCCGTAGTGCCCGACGACGCGGGTGAGGCGGTTCTGGAAGGTCTCCGGCAGCCCGGCCCGTTCGACGTCGAGGCTCTGCAGGTAGGTGTGGAAGAACTCGCGCGGGCTGTGCACCTGCACGTCAGCGGTGGAGTCCTGCGCGGCGGGCTTGTTCCGGCTCAGCTCCGAGAGGTCGGCGAAGACCCACAGCAGGTCGACCTCGCCGGCCAGCGGCCGGTCCCCGTCCTCGGTCACCTCGGCGCGGGCGGCGAGGTAGTCGGCGAGCACGCGCTGCTGGTCGTGCGGGTCGACGTCGAACCCGAGCAGGCGGCTGCGCAGATCCTGCAGCCCGCGCTGCACGCGGTCGCGCGCCGAGACACCGGTTGGCTCGGCGGGCAGCTCGACCTCCGCGGCGGCGCTGTCCGAGCTGGCGGACTCGTCGCCGTCCTCGCTGATCGGCTCGAGGCGCAGCAGCGGAGCGCCGGTCTCCACCTGGCTGCCGATCGAGACCAGGCATTCGCGCAGCTTGGCGCGGAACGGTGCACGAAGCACCGTCTCCATCTTCATGGCCTCCAGGACGAGCACCGGTGCCCCGGCCTCGACCTCGTCGCCGACCTCCAGCGGGGTGGCGACCACGAGCGCGGGCGACTGCGAGCGCAGCACGCCGCCCTCGTCGCGGCTGATCCGATGCGTCACGCCGTCCACCTCGACCAGGTGGATGGGCCCGTGCGTGCTGGTGACCAGCCGGAACCGCTGCCCGTTGACGACCAGCTGGCCGGTGGCGGCGTCGAACCGCTCGAGCTCGGCGTCGACCATGCGCACGTCGTCGCCGTTGGCGAAGCCGACGCGGTAGCGCTGCGGGCCGACCTGGGCGACCAGCACCCGGTAGCCGACGCCGCGCAGCTTGAGGTCGATCGCGCGGCCGCCCTCGTGCTGGACCTGCGGTCGCCCGCCGTGCGCGGTGGACAGCAGCCGCTGGCGCTCCACCTGCGCCTCGTCCTCGTAGGCCTCGATGGCCGCCGCGGCCAGCGCGATCCCGGAGCCGCTGTCGCAGACCAGGCGGCCCTCGTCGCGGACCCGGTCGATCCAGCCGGTGTCGGCGCTGCCGTCGACGACCTCGGGTTCGTCGAGCAGGTCGAGCAGGAAGCTCTTGTTGGTGGTGCCGCCCTCGATGATCACGGTGGTCTGGGCGAGCGCGCGCCGCAGGCGACCGAGCGCCTCGTCGCGGTTGCGGCCGTAGGCGATGATCTTGGCGATCATCGAGTCGAAGTCGGCGGGGATGGTGTCGCCCTCGCTGACGCCGGTGTCGACCCGGATGCCGGGACCGGCGGGCAGGTCGAGCAGGGAGATCCGGCCGGGCGCGGGCGCGAAGTCGCGGTCCGGGTCCTCGGCGTTGAGCCGCGCCTCGACCGCGTGCCCGATCTCGGCCGGGGCCGCGCCCTCGAGCTTGCCGCCCGACGCCACGTGCAGCTGGGCCTTGACCAGGTCCATGCCGGTGGTGGCCTCGGTGATCGGGTGCTCCACCTGCAGCCGGGTGTTGACCTCGAGGAACGCGAACAGCTCCTCGGCCGGCTGGTACAGGAACTCGACGGTCCCGGCACCGCGGTAATCGGCGGCCAGCGCCAGCCGCTCGGCGGCAGCCTTGAGCTCGCGCACCTGCTCGGCACCGAGCACCGGCGAAGCCGACTCCTCGATGATCTTCTGGTTGCGGCGCTGCACCGAGCAGTCCCGCACGCCCAGCGCCCAGGCCGTGCCCTGTCCGTCGGCGATCACCTGGACCTCGACGTGCCGGGCGCCGGTGACCAACCGCTCGAGGAACAGCACACCGCTGCCGAAGGCGCGCTCGGCTTCGAGGCTGGTGCGTTCGTAGGCCTCCTCCAACTCCGCTGCGGAGTGGATGACCCGGATACCGCGCCCGCCACCACCGGCGGTCGCCTTGAGCATCAGCGGGAAGCCGATCTCCTCGGCCGCCTTCAGCGCACCGTCGAGGCTCTCGACGGCCCCGCGGCTCCAGGGCGCCACCGGAACCCCGGCCTCCTCGGCGAGCAGCTTCGCCCCGATCTTGTCACCGAGCCGGCGCATCGCCTCCGGGCTCGGGCCGATGAAGGTCACGCCCAGCTTCTCGCAGAGCTCGGCGAACGCGGGGTCCTCGGCCACGAAGCCCCAGCCGACCCACACCGCGTCGACGCCGGTCTCGCGCAGGGCGCGTTCCAGCACGTCGAGGTCCAGGTAGGGGCGCGCGGACGCCGGGCCGAGCAGGTAGCTGACATCCGCCTCTCGCACGAAGGTGGAGGTGGCGTCCACGTCGGTGTGGAGCGCGACCGTCTCGATCCGCGCCGAGCCCTCGGCGTTGACCTCCCGGACGGCGTGGATCAGCCGCACAGCGGCCTCTCCCCTGTTCACGATGGCGATACGACTGAACACCGAGCCTCACATCTTCTGCGCACGAGAAAGGCGACGGCCCCCGGGTGCGGAAACGTCGCCGAACGTGACCTCAACATTGCCTCATAGCGCCCGGCAGCGTGAGGAGCGGCGCGCCAGCATTCAAGACCAAGATTTGTAGGGTCTCACCAAAAGCCCCCGCCCCGGGCCCACTCCGGCCCGCCCGACGCCCCAGCGCACCACCCGAGCCGCACCGCCTGCAACCACCAGGCCACACAGGGAGATCAACCGCGGCTCAGCGGGTCCGCCGGCCTCGGGAGATCCTGCTGCCGGTACCACGCGCCCCACTCCTCGAGCCGGTGGATGACGTCCTCCAGGGTCTTCCCGATCGCGGTCAGGCTGTACTCCACCTTGGGCGGGACCTGCGGGTACACCGTGCGGAGCACGATCCCGTCGGCTTCGAGCTCGCGCAGCTGGCGGGTCAGCATCCGCTGGGTGACCGACGGCAGCGCCCGCCGGAGCTCGCCGAACCGGTGCGGCCCGGCGGTGAGGTGCTTGAGGATGGCCATCTTCCACTTGCCCCCGACCACCTCCATCGCCGCCTCGACGGTGCAGTACTCGGGCATCTCCGAAACGCTTTCCCGCACGAGATCATCTCCCCTCGGTATACAAATCGACACTACGGCACTTCAAAGACCGTACTTGTTCCACCGCATGCGTGGAGCACATGATCGTTCCGCAGCTCGGGAACACGGCTGCTGCTCACCGAAACGAGGAACGAGATGTCGATTCACCCCGCCCTGACGCCGGTTCGAATCGGCGGCACCGAGCTGCCCAACCGCGCGGTCGTCGCCCCGATGTCCAGGGTCAGCACCGCCGGTGACGGGGTGCCCACCGCGCTGATGGCCGACTACTACCGGGAGTTCGCGCTCGGCGGATTCGGGCTGATCACCACCGAGGGCACCTACACCGACCAGCAGCACAGCCAGGCCTACCCGGACCAGCCGGGCCTGACGTCCGAGGCGCACGCCGCGGGCTGGCGCGAAGTCGTGCGCGCCGTGCACGACGCCGGGGGCCGGATCGCGCTGCAGCTCATGCACGCGGGCGCCCTGTCGCAGCTCGACCGGCCGACGATCGCTCCTTCGGCGGTCGCACCCAAGGGCGCGAAGATGCCTGCCTACGGCGGCGGGGCCGGACCGTTCCGGATTCCGGCGGAGGCCACCGAGGCGGAGATCGACCAGGCCGTCGCCGGTTTCGCCGCGACCGCCGCCCGGGCGCGCGAGGTCGGGTTCGACGCAGTGGAGGTGCACGGCGCGAACGGCTACCTCGTCGACCAGTTCCTCACCGCGTACACCAACCTCCGCGATGACAGCTTCGGCGGCTCGGTGGCGAACCGCGCGCACTTCGCCGCCGAGGTGCTCCGAGCGGTCCGCGCCGCCGTGGGACCCGATTTCCCGGTGGGCGTCCGGCTGTCGCAAACCAAGGTCAACGACTTCGACCACCGATGGGCGGGTGGCACCGGCGACGCCGAGGTGATCTTCCGCGCGGTGGCCGCGGCGGGCACCGACTACCTCCACCTGGCCAGCGAGGGCCGGGACTGGGCGGAGAGCGCTCAGCTCGCCCCGGGCGTGACGATCACCCGGCTTGCCAAGGAGATCACTGGGCTGCCCGTGATCGCCAACGGCGGGATGCACGTGCCCGCGCTGGCGGAATCGCTGCTCACCGGCGGCGAAGCGGACCTGGTCGCGCTGGGGCGCGGTGCGCTGGCCAACCCCGACTGGCCCCGCGTGCTGGCCGGCGGTGGCCCGCTCCGCGAGTTCGACCGCGCGATGCTCACCCCGGACGTCACCCTCGCCGGCCAGGCCGTCCCGCGCTGATCACCGGCCAGTCCGCCTCCCGGTCGCAGGAGGCGGACTGATCTCGTCACCGGTCGCGGAGTGCGAGCCAGGACGCCACGGCCATCGCCAGCAGCAGGCCGCCACCCAAGGCGACAGCGGCGGTGAAGCCGTTGCCGAAGGCGGTCACCGCCGCTGATCGCAGCGCCGCCCCGGCCTGCCCGCCCAGTCCCGCCGCGATCTTCACCGCCGCGCCGAGCGAGTTCCGCGCTTCCGCGAGCTGCGCGGGTCCCACTCCCGCGACCGGCTCAAGGGCGTTCCGGTAGAGCACGCTCAACGCCGTGCCGAGGACGACGATGCCCAGCCCGGATCCCAGTTCGAACGACGTCTCCTGGATCGCACCCGCCGCACCGGCCCGCCTCGGGTCCGCCGCCGACGTGATCGCGTCCGCGCCGAGCGTCATCACCACGCCGGCGCCCAGCCCGCTTGCCGACAGCAACCCGACGAAGACGCCGTACCCGCTGCCGGTACCGGCCAGCGCGAGGCCGAACATCGAACCCGCGAAGACGAGCAGCGCGAGGGTGATAGCGACGCGGTCGGTCAGCGCCGCCGCCACCTTCGGCGCGAAGACCGCACCGAGGGCGTTCGCCACCGCCATCGGGAGCAGAGCCGCCCCGGCCAGCAGCGGCGAGTAGTCCGAGACGAGCTGGAAGTGCTGCGTGGCGAAGAACATCAACGCGATGTAGCCGGCGAAGCTGGCCAGGATCGCCCCGGTGGCGACCGAGAACTTCCGGTCGGCGAACAGCGACAGGTCCAGCAGCGGTTCCCGGATCCTGCGCTGCCGCACCACGAACGCGATGAGCAGCCCTGCCGCTGCCACGCCGACGACGAGGCGCGGTGGCGAAACCGAGCCGTGCTCGCCGATCTGCTTCAACGCGTACACCAGCCCGCCCAGTCCGAAGACCGACATCGCGGCGCTGAGCGCGTCCCACCGGCGCCACGTCGCGTCCTGGGATTCCGGCACGACGACCGCACCCACGACCAGCGCGACGATCACGATCGGCACGTTGACCAGGAACACCGATCCCCACCAGAAGTGCTCCAGCAGGAAACCGGCCGCGATCGGCCCGATGGCCGCGCCCGCGCTGTGGCAGGCCGACCACACGCCGATCGCGAACACGCGCTCCCGGGCGTCGGGGAAGGTGATGCGGATGATGGCCACCGTGGCGGCGGCGATCATGGCCGCACCGAAGCCGAGCGCGGCGCGGAAGCAGATCAGCACCACCGGGCTGGTGGCGAACGCCGCACCGACCGACGCCGCCCCGAACACGGCGAAACCGCCGAGCAGGACCTTCTTGCGACCGATGCGATCGCTCAGCGTCCCGCAGGTGACGAGGAAGGCCGCCACCGTCAGCGGGTAGCCGTCGACCATCCACAGGAGTTGCGAGGCGCTGGGCATGAAGTGCTGGGACAGCGTGGGCACCGCGACGTGCAGGATCGTGAGGTCCATGCCGACCAGCAGCAGGGTCGTGCAGAGCACCCCGAGCACCAGCCACCTGCGCCGTCCCTGGCCGAGATCTCGTCCGGCGCTCTCCTCGTCATCGGCCTTGGTCCCGCTCCGCTCGAGTTCCACAGCAGGATCGTCGTGGGCTGGTTCAGCTCGGACAAGTACGGAATTCCTTGTGCCATAAGCACATTCCGTATACCGACGAGCTCTATCGAGTCGACTCAGCGGCGGCGATCGAGCGGTGCACGTGCGTGCAGAACTCCTCGGTCGCCGGGTGGGTGGGGGCGCTGGGCCGGACCAGGTGGACGGTGATCGGGGCCGCGTCGGAGATCGGGAGGTAGCGGATGCCCGGGTACGGGTGGCTGTACTCGGTGCCTTCCGCGGTGACTCCCACGGCCTCGCCGGTGGCGATCACGGTCAGCCACTCGTCGACGTTGGCGACGTCGAAGGTGCGGGGGCGGCTGTCCGGCGGCCACAGCGCGGTGCTGGTGGTCGAAGCCGTCGCACACAGGGCGACCGGCCGGTCCGCGAGGTCGCCCAGCTCGACGGATTCCGCGGTGGCCAGCGCGTCGTCGGCCGCCACCGCGGCCAGGCGGCGTTCCCGGAAGAGCGGGAGCGCGTGGAACTCCGGGCCGGCCGGTGGCCGGGTTCGCAGGAATGCGACGTCGATCTCCGCCCGGCGCAGCGCGGCTTCCGGGTCGTCGCGGCGGTAGGCCCGGGCAGGGGTGTCCGGATGCTCATCGCGCCACTCCTGGAGCAGCGGGATCGTGAACGCACCGAGCGTCGCCCAGGCGAAACCGACGCGCAGCGGGCGGGGCCCTGCCTTGGCCTCGGCCAGGGCGTCGTCCAGCTGGTTCAGCAGTCGGTGGGACCGCTCCCACAACCGATGTCCTGCTTCGGTGAGCGCGAGGTGGCGGGTCGTGCGGTCGACGAGGCGGACGCCGAGCCTGCTCTCCAGCTGTTCGAGGGTGCGCGACAGCGCGGGTTGGGTCACGTGGAGGACCGCCGCGGCGCCGGTGATGGTGCCTTCGTCCCCGATCGCGGCCAGGGCTCTGAGGTGCCGCAACTCCACATTCATGACCGCTGATTATGAACCCCTCCCGAAGAGCATTTCCCTCCCGCCGGATGCGGCCATAGCGTCGATCGCATGCGAATTCTCCTCATCGGGGCGGCGGGCAGGCTCGGAACCGCGGTCGGCGGAGCGCTGGCCGACCGCGGCCACGACGTGCTCGCCGTCGGGCGCACCAGCGGCGACCTGCGCTTCGACATCGCCGACCCAGCCCAGATCACCGCGCTGTACGAGCGGGTCGGGAAGGTGGACGCGGTGGCCAGCGCGGCGGGCGATGTGCCGTACAAGCCGGTCGCCGACATGACGCCCGACGACTACGAGTCCGCGTTCCGCGGCAAGGTGCTCAGCCAGGTCGAACTCGTCCGCCAGGGGCTCGCGCACGTCGCCGAGCGGGGCTCGTTCACGCTCGTCACCGGCGTGCTGTCGCGGGAGCCGATTCCGACCGGCAGCGCCGCGTCGATGGCCAACGGGGCGCTGGACGCCTTCGTGCGCGCTGCGGCGATCGAGATCGCTCCGCAGCGCATCAACGCGGTCAGCGCGACGGTCTTCACCGAAAGCCTCGAGGAGTACGGCGACTTCTTCCCCGGCATCCGCCCGGTCGACGTCGCCGACGTCGCCCAGGCCTACGTCCGCTCCGTCGAAGGCGGCC
>NZ_JBEOVY010000155.1:0-16979 GCF_040295745.1 Saccharopolyspora sp. NPDC002686 | reverse complement strand
GTCGGACCCCGTAAATTTAATGGAAATTGGACCTCCGATTACCATTGAATTTGCGGAACTCCCACCGGCGGCGGATGACCTGGTGCTCGCACGACGAGGGAGCGAGCGGTTCGCCCGCGCCTGGGGTGCCGCGGAGGGTGATCTGTGTGCGTGGTCGTCGACGTGGGTCAGGCGGGCAGGGTTTCGCCTGTTTCCAGGAGGGTTTTCAGGTTGGAGAGCAGGTGGGGCCAGCCGTTGCCGACCATCTGGCGCATCGTGCTGCCGTCCGGGAAGTCGTCGTGGGTGACGGTGAGCTTGACCGTCTCGCCGTGCGGTTCGAGCTCGAACGTGACCTTCGACCGGGACTCGGCGGCGAGCGTGGCGCGGAGGTCGTCGTCGATGCCCACGGCCGCCGCCCACTCCGGGGTCGGCGTGTGCCAGGTGTAGGAGAGCCGGCGGTGCGGCTCGGATTCCAGCACGACCTGCTCCGGGTCGGTGGTGCGCTGGCCGTTCTCCTCCCAGACCACGGGGGATCCCGGGCGCCAGTCGGTTTCGAAGGCGACTCCCCAGTAGCGGCGGGTGAACGCCGGATCGGTGAGGGCCTGCCACAGCTGTTCCGGCGTGGTTCGGATGAAAGTCGTGTAGACGAAGGCGTTTCCGCTCATCGGTGCTGACTCCAATGCTCGTTTGAGATCGGACAGCGCCTCGGCGCGCTGCCGGTCGTACTGGTGCATCCAGCGGTCGGCGATCGCGTTGATCGGTGCGGCGTTCAGGTAGTGCAACTTCTCGCGGCCGCGGCGAACAGTCGTGACCAGTCCCGCCTCCTCGAGCACCGCCAGGTGCTTGCTGACCGACTGCCGGGCCATGTTCAGCCCCGCGCACAGTTCGCGCAGCGCTTGCCCGTTCCGGGTGTTGAGGCTGTCCAGCAGTCGACGCCGGTTCGGGTCGGCCAGGGCCTTGAAGCCGAGGATGACGCCGATGATGGCCGGCAGCACCGGCAGGCCGTAGCGGCGCATCGCGAACCCGATCGCCCCGATGATGAACAGCAGCACCAGGTCCAGCGCGTTGCCGCCGACCGCGTAAGCGCCGACGCTGGCGAACAGCAGGATCCCCGCGTACAGGTACGGGCGCGGGACCTGCAGCAGCTTCGCCCACACCGGGGCCAGCGGCAGGTTGATGACCAGCAGCAGCACCAGGCCCACGAACATGCTCGCGATCAGCGTCCACACCAGGTCCGCCTCGCGCTGGAACAGCAGCGGTCCGGGCTGGATGCCGTACTGCTGGAACGCCGCCAGCATGACCGCGGCCACCGAGGTGGTCGGCAGGCCCAGGGTGAGCATCGTGACCATGGTGCCCGCGGCGCTCGACGTCGCGGTCGCCTCCGGTCCGGCGACGCCCTCGATCGCTCCCTTGCCCCAAGCACCGGTCTTGCGGGAGAGCTGCTTCTCCACGGTGTAGGACAGGAACGTCGGGACTTCCGCGCCACCGGCGGGGATCGCGCCGAACGGGAAACCGATCAGCGGTCCGCGCAGCCACGGCTTCCAGGCGCGCTGCAGGTCCGCCTTGCCCAGCCAGGGGCGGCCGACCGGGATCGGCTTCTCCTGGGTGTGGCGCAGGTGCGCGGCGACCCACAGCGACTCGCCGACGGCGAACAGGCCGACCGCCACGATCACCACGTCGATGCCGTCGGCCAGCTGCAGCGCGCCGAAGGTCAACCTGGCCTGGCCGCTCATCTGGTCCAGGCCGACCAGTCCGATGGTCAGGCCGATCAGCAGCGAGGCGAACCCGCGGATCCGCGAGCTGCCCAGCACCGTGGAGGTCGCGGCGAAGGCCAGCACCATGAACGCGAAGTAGTCCGGGGCGCCGATGTTGACCGCGTAGCCCGCGATGACCGGTGCCAGCAGCACCAGCAGGACCAGGCCGATCAGACCACCGATGAAGTGGCCGATCGCCGCCGCGGCCAGGGCTTGCGCCCCGCGTCCGCTCTTGGCCATCTTGTTGCCTTCGATGGCCACCACCACCGCCGCGCTCTCACCGGGGGTGTTGAGCAGGATCGAGGTGGTCGAGCCGCCGAACATGCCGCCGAAGTAGATGCCGGCGAACATGATGAACGCACCGGTGGGGTCCAGCGCGTAGGTCACCGGCAGCAGCAGCGCCACCGCCATCGCCGGGCCGATGCCCGGCAGCACGCCCACGGCGGTGCCGAGAAGCACGCCGATCGCGGCGAACAGCAGGTGTTCCGGGGTCAGCGCGGTGCCGAAACCCGCTAGGAGGTTGGACAGATCCATCGGTTACAGCACCCCCATCAGCGGGCCGCCGGGCAACGGGACGCCGAGCAGGTTGTTGAACGCCAACCAGGTGACCACCGCGATGCCCGCGGCGATCAGCGGATCGCGCACGAAGTTGCGGCTGCCCAGCGAGTAGGCCGCGCCCCAGAACAGGATCGCCGACGACGCCGGGAAACCGATCACGTTCACCAGCGCGGCGTTGAGCAGGAAGAACCCGGACAGCATCAGCAGCGTGCGCCAGTCGGTCGGCGCGTCCAGGTCGACGTCCTCGCCGCCTTCGGCCTCACCGCGGCCGCCGCGCAGCACGTCGCGGACCAGCAGCAGCGCGACCAGCAGGAGCAGCGTGCCGACCACGACCGGCACCGCCTTCGGCCCCACCGGGCCGCGCTGCGCGAAGTCGGTCGGGATGTTGATCGCATCGACCAGCACCAGCACGCCGACCACGAGCAGCAGGGCGCACAGGCCCAGCTCGGAGTGCGACTTCCACCAGCTCTGGCGCGGGGACCCGGCCTCCGCGCCCTTGGTGTCCACAGTGGAACTCATGCGGCCCCCAATTCCTTGAGGACCGACGCCACCCGGTCGTTCTCCGCCTTCAGGAAGGCGCCGAACTCGTCACCGGTCTGGAAGGCGTCCGACCACCCGTTGAGCCGCATCGCCTCGCGCCACTGCTCGGAGTCGTGCAGCCGGGTGAACAGCCCGATCAACCGCTCGCGCTCCTTGTCGGTGATGCCCGGCGGTGCGACGATGCCGCGCCAGTTGGTGAAGGTGACGTCCACACCGGACTCCTTCAGGGTCGGCGCGTCGATGCCCGGCACGCGTTCGGGGCCGGTCACCGCCAGCGCCCGCAGCTCGCCCGCGGCGATCTGGTCGCGGGTCTCACCGATCCCGGACACACCGAAGGCGACCTTGCTGCCCAGCACCGAGGCCATCAGCTCGCCGCCGCCGTCGAAGGGCACGTAGTTGACGTCCTTGGCCGGCAGGCCGATCGCCCGCGCGGTCAGCATCGGCGCCAGGTGGTCCGGTCCGCCCGGGGACGAACCGCCGCCGACCGGGACCGCACCCGGGTCGGCCTTCCAGGCCTGGAGCAGCTCGCCGATGTTGCGGTACGGCGAGCCCTTGGCCACCACGATGACGTCGGATTCCTCGGTCAGCTTCGCGATCGCCGTGGTGTCCTGCAGCGACACCGGCGAGTGGTTGGTGTACACCGACCCAACCACGCCGAGACCCATCGACATCACCAGCGCGCCGTTGCCCGCTTCGTTGACCAGCCGGCCCAGTCCGACGGTGCCGCCGGCGCCGGGCAGGTTGAAGACCTCGGTCGGTCCGTTCAGCCCGGTGTCCTCGATGGCCTTCACCGCGGTCCGCGCCGTGATGTCGTAGCCACCGCCGGGGGTGTTGGGCACCATGACCCGCATGCCGCGGATCTGGGCCCCTGCTGCGTCGTCCCGCCCGGTGCCCGCCAAGGGCGGCACCAGGAACACCAGCAGTGCTGCCCCCAGCACTGCCAGCGCCACTTTCACCTTGCGCATCATCACCTCACTGTGACCCCGATCTCGCATCGACCGGGTTGGTGGGTGATCATCCCCCGCGCGGCGCGCGCCGTCTCGGTTGCGGACCTATCGGAACTTCCGGAAGTTCTGTAACCGCAACCCCGCTCAGTTCACGCAGGGGATCCCGTCGGCGGTGATGGTGTTCTCGCCCTGCGGCGCGGGCGCCTGCCGGGCGGGGCCGTCCAGCTGCAGCCGCGGTCCGGCGGCGAGGTGCTGGGCGCCGGGCCCGTGGTAGTCGTGGCCGAGGACGACGCTGATGCGCCCGCCGCTCAGCGACGGGTCGGCTTCGGTGGGCAGGCCGCCGAGGTGTTCGGCGACGAAGCGGGCGGCCTCGTCGTTGCCTGGCGTGAACAGCACGCGCGAGGTGGCGGTTCCGGCGGTGTTGCCCACGTTGCCGACCGGGATGCCCTCGGAGTCGAGCTCGTCCTGGACGCGGGAGGCCAGTCCGGTGACGCCCGCACCGTTGTGCACGTCCACCACGCTGGTGTCCAGACCGCCGGGCCGCGGCGGCTCGGCGGGCAGCCCCTCGTTGACCCGCTGGATCATCAGCTGCACCTTGCGCGGGTTGACCTTCACCGCCATCCCGTCGTGCGGGGTGTCGTACTCGGGGTCCTCGACCGGGATGGTGTCGAAGCTGATGTTGCCGCCGGCCAGGCCCTGCAGCTGCCCGGCGAAGGAGAGCACGTCCAGCCCCTGGTCGAGCACCACGGACTGCTGCACCGAGTCGAACATGCCGTTCAGCTTGGCCGGGTTGGCCAGGGTCCCGGTGGACAGCACCGACCGCGCGAGTCCGGCCATGAACGCCTGCTGCCGCTGCACCCGGTCCAGGTCGCCGCGCGGCAGGCCGTGCCGCTGCCGGACGAAGGCCAGCGCGTCGCCCCCGGAGATCGTCTGGTGCCCGGCCGGGAAGTGAGCACCGGAGAACGGGTCGTCCACGGCGTCGTTCAGGCACACCTCGACGCCCCCGATCGCCTGGGTGAGCTGGTAGAAGCCGAGCAGGTTGACCTCGGCGTAGTGGTCGACGTTCACACCGGTGAGCTTTTCGACGGTGCGCACCAGCAGCTTTCGGCCCGCGTCGTTGGACCGGCGCTCCAGCTCGGCGGGGTCGGTCACGCCCTCGGCCTGCAGCGCGGTGCGCGCGTCGGCCTTGCCCCGCCCGTACGCGGAGTTGATCTTGTGCTCGCCGTGGCCGTCCGGGATCGAGACGTAGGAGTCGCGGGGCAGCGAGTACGCGACCGCGCGGGAGCGGTCCTGCGGGATGTGCAGCAGGATCAGCGTGTCGGTCAGGCTGGAACCGCTGTCGCCGGTCCGCAGCTCGCGCAGCATCTCCTCCGGCAGCGCGTTGCCCTGCGCGTCCGTGCGCCCGTCCAGCCCGACCAGCAGGATGTCCACCGCGCCGTCCTGGCCCGCGCCCGAGGTCACGTCGCTGGTCGACATGCCGCCCTGCAGGCGGCCGAACGTGCTCCACAAGTAGCCGCTGAACACGAACACCACGGTCGACGCCAGCGCGACCGCGACACGAGCGCCGGCCCACCACCGACGCCGAGCGGGCGCCGAGCGCACCCGAGCGATCGGCATCGTGCGGTCGTCGTGGCCGAAACCAGATCGGTCACCACCGGTCACCGGATCTCTCCTCACCCAGTCGAGCGGCCGAGCCACCGCGGGACGGCCGTCGCCGAGGCTACCCAAGGTTTTTCCGGGGGCGACCGAAGCATGAGCACCACCCGGACGTGGGTAGACTCGCGGAAGGCGCAACCGGAGGCCGCCTGAGCTGGATTCCAGGTGGTCGGACAGCGAGGAGTTACCCATGGGTTCGCTCAGTGCCTGGCACTGGCTGATCGTGATCGCCGCGGTCGTGCTGCTGTTCGGTTCGGCGAAGCTGCCCCAGATGGCCCGCTCGCTCGGCCAGTCGGCGCGCGTGCTCAAGGCCGAGGCGCGCGGTATGAAGGCCGACGAGGAAGCGGCCAAGTCGTCGGCCGTCGACAAGCCGAACGACGACCCCAAGAGCTGACCGCGAGCAGATCGGTCAACGGAAGAGCTCCCCTGCCGACCGAAGCCGACGGGGGAGCTCCTCGCTCCGCGCTGACTCCCCTCAGCGCAGGTTCGCCTCCAGCTGGTCGGCGAGCTTGTTCATGATCTTCGCGTAGCTGGCGTAGCTCATCGGCGCGACCGCGTCCCACTCGGCGAAGCGGTTCGCGGCGGCGGCCGGGTGCGCGGCGAAGACCGGGTTCGCCTTCATCTCCTCCGGCTTCATCGACGCCGACCGGGCGTCCCAGAGCAGGACGTCGCCGGGGTAGGCGTTGGCGTTCTCCCAGGACAGCCGCTCGAAGTAGCCGCCGCCCGCGACGTCGGGGTTCTTCGGCGTGGTGATCGGCAGGCCGAGCTCCTTGACGTAGTAGTCGAGGTCGGGGTTCCGCTCGGGAACCACCACGAAGTACTCCTCCTTGGTGCCGCCGACGGCCAGGATCGTCTTGTTCTCGGCGCGCATCCGCGCCCCGATGTCGCGCAGGCGCTGGGAGGCGGCGTTGAACGCCTCCTCGTCGGCCTTCACCTTCGCCGAGTCGACGTCGGCGCCGAGCGCGCGGGCCAGCTCCTTGTACTTGCCGATCGCCTCGGGCAGCGCGATGCCGGACTGCTGGACGCCGAGGGTCGGCACGACCTTCTTGACCGCGTCCTCCTGGTCCTGCACCAGGTGCCACAGGCCGGGGTACTCCGCGTACTTGCCGCTGACCAGCAGGTCGGGCTTCAGCGAGGCCAAGCGCTCCAGGTTCACCTCGCCGTAGCCGGCACCGGTGACGTCGGTGACCTTGCTCGGGTCGACGCTGCCCGCCTCCGGCTCGGTCGAGCCGTCCTCGCGCACCAGCGGACCGAACGTGCCGGCGACCGGCACGCCGAAGTCGTTCAGCGCACCGGCCGCGGAGACCTGCGCGATGATCCGCTCCGGGCGGTGGTCGACGTTGACGACGGTCCCGCGGTCATCGGTGTAGGACCACGCACCTCCCCCCTGCCCTTCCGGCGCGTTCGAGCCGCACCCTGCCAAGACGCCCGCTGCCAGCGCTAACGCGGCCCCGGCCCGAATCTTGTGACGCACACCAACCTCCCGAAATCTGTAAGGCTAGGCTAACCTAGCAGCTGATCTCGGGAGGTTTTCGGATGGCAGGTACGCAGACCGCGCAGCTCCGGCCGGACTACCGGCTGTTCCCCGTCGACGTGACGCGGGTCCAGCGGCTCGGCCCCAGCTTCGTCCGGATCACCTTCAGCGCCGAATGCCTGCGCGGTTTCGGCGCCGGCGGTGACGACCAGCGGATCAAGCTGGTCCTGCCGCAGCCCGGCCGCACGGTCGCGGACTTCCCGGACGGCCCGGACTGGTACCAGCGGTGGCTGGCGCAGCCCGACGAGATCCGCCCGACGCTGCGCACCTACACGGTCCGCGCCTTCCGCCCCTCCCCCTCCGGCCCCGCCGAGCTCGACGTCGACTTCGTGCTGCACGGCACCACCGACGGGCACGGCGGCCCCGCCTCCAACTGGGCCGCCACCGCCCGCCCCGGCCAGCAGATCGGGCTGCTCGGCCCGGACCGCCCCGGCTGCGGGCGCCCGTGGGGCTGCGAGTGGGCGCCGCCGGAGTCGGCCAGCCACCTGGTCCTGGCCGGTGACGAGACGGCAGTGCCGGCGGTCGCCGCGATCGTCGAGAACCTGCCCCGGTGCGCCCGCGGCGTCGTCTGCCTCGAAGTGCCCGAGGAGATGGACCGCCAGGACTGGGCGGTTCCCGCCGGGGTCGACGTGCGGTGGTTCGCCCGCTGCACCGGCGCCCCGCACGGCAAGCTGCTCGAGGAAGGCGTCGCCGCCGCGCTCGCCGAGCTGCAGCCGCGGTGCTCCCCCGGCTCCGCCGAGCTGGACGACATCGACGTGGACACCGAGGCGCTCTGGGAAGTCCCCGCCGAGGACACCGCGCCGAGCCGCCTCTACGGCTGGCTGGCCGGCGAGGCGGGCGTGATCAAGCGGCTGCGCCGGATGCTGGTCAGCGACTACGGCATCCCGAAGCAGTCCGTGGCCTTCATGGGCTACTGGCGCGAGGGCCGCAGCTGAGGCGTTCCGGCCATTGCTGTCGGTGCCCCCGTTTACTGTTCCAGCGACCGTGCCGGCCTCGCCAACGCATCCGGCGTCGTCCTAGAGTCGCAGCAGGAGCAGCCGAAAGGGGGCCGCCATGAGCGCCACCATGGCCGTCGAGGACTTCACCACCGCGGCGGATCCGTACCGGCGCGAGCTGCTCGCGCACTGCTACCGGATGCTCGGGTCGCTCCACGACGCCGAAGACCTGGTGCAGGAGACCTACCTTCGCGCGTGGCGGGCCTACGACCGGTTCGAAGGCCGCTCGTCGCTGCGCACCTGGCTGTACAAGATCGCCACGACCGCCTGCCTGACCGCGTTGGAGAACCGCAAGCGCCGCCCGCTGCCGACCGGGCTCGGCGGCCCGAGCGAGATCCCACGCGACGAGCTGGTGGAGCGGCCCGAGATCACCTGGCTGGAGCCGATCCCGGACTCGGCGATCGCCGAGGACCCGACCGATCCGGCCACCATCGTCAGCACCCGGGAGAGCACCCGGCTGGCGTTCATCGCCGCCCTCCAGCACCTGCCCGCCCGGCAGCGCGCGGTGCTGGTGCTGCGCGACGTGCTCAAGTGGAAGGCCGCCGAGGTCGCCGAGGCGATGGGCGTCAGCACGGCGGCGGTCAACAGCATCCTGCAGCGCGCCCGCGCGCAGCTCGCCGAGGTCAAGCCCTCGCAGGACGACAGGCCCGAGCCGCTGACCGCGGAGCAGCGGCAGCTGCTGGACCGCTACGTGACCGCGTTCGAGGCCAAGGACATCTCCGCCATCGTGCAGCTGTTCACCGCTGAGGCGATCTGGGAGATGCCGCCGTTCACCACCTGGGTGCGCGGCGCCGAGCAGATCGGCCGGCTCGTCGACCTCCACTGCCCGGCCAAGTCCGACGACCTGCGGTTGCTGCCGGCCCGGGCCAACGGCCAGGTGGCGTTCGGCGTCTACATGCGCGGGCCCGACGACGTGTTCCGGCCGTTCCACCTGCAGGTCCTGGAACTCGACGGCGACGCGGTCCGGCACGCGGTCGCGTTCTTCGACGTCAGCGTGTTCCCCGCCTTCGGCCTGCCCGAGACCTACCCGGAACCGCGCGACTAGTCGATCGGGTGCGCCGCGAGGAAGTCCAGCACCGCGCCGGAGGCTTCCTCGCGCTGCTCCTCGAAGTAGGCGTGCCTGGCCCCTTCCAGGTAGTGCACTTCGGCGCCGGGGATGCGGTTGGCGAGGATCACCGCGTTGTCGACCGGGCTGAACCGGTCGTCGGTGCCGTGCAGGACCAGCGTCGGCGCCGTGACCTGGTCCAGCACCGCCCAGCTGTCGTGGCCGTTGCTGGCGCGCAGGTGCGCGCGGCGGGCGTGGCTGGGCATCTGGCCACCGAGCGTCCCGTACGGGCCGGGGTGCTCGCGCACCCACTCCGGGCTGTACATCAGGTCGATCAGGGCCTCTCGGGCGGCTTCGACCGACGGCTGGGCCAGTGCGCGGGTGATCTCCGGGGCGGCTTTCAGCCCGTGCACGCCGCCGACCGAGGTGCAGCCGAGGGCCAGCGCACCGACGCGGTCCGGGTAGTCGATCGCCAGCCACTGGGCGACCTTCCCGCCCATCGAGGTGCCGTAGACGTGCGCGCGGGCGATGCCGAGCTCGTCGAGGACGCTGATCACGTCGGTGGCGAAGCGGCGGACGCTGTACTCGGCGTCGGCGGGCTTGTCGCTCTCCCCGGTGCCCAGGTAGTCCAGCACGATCACCTGGTGCTCGGCCTCGAAGTCGGCGCGCACGCGGTCCCACCAGTGGTGGGTGTTGGCCTGCCCGCTGAGCAGCACCAGCGGTTCCCCGCTGCCGTGCGCTTCGTAGTAGATCTCGGCTTGGTCGGCACTCTTCACGAACGGCACGCTCGTCATCCTATGGTGCGAGGCGCCTCCGCTGTGCTCACCCGCCACCGGTGCTCTAATGCCCGGTATGACCGGCTCGGAGCCGATTCGCCTGACCCAGTACGCGCACGGCGGCGGGTGCGCGTGCAAGATCCCGCCGGGCGAGCTGGAAGCGGTGCTGAGCGGGGTGGTGACCGATGTCCCCAACCCCGGTGCGCAACTGCTGGTCGGCCTCGCCACCGGTGATGACGCCGCAGTGGTGCGCGCGAACGGCGGACCCGGGGTCGTGGCCACCACGGACTTCTTCACCCCGGTCGTGGACGATCCGCGCGACTGGGGGCGCATCGCGGCGGCCAACGCGATGTCCGATGTGTACGCGATGGGCGGCACGCCGATCGTCGCGGTGAACCTGCTCGGCTGGCCCCGCGAAGTCCTGCCGTTCGAGCTGGCCGCGGAGGTGCTGCGCGGCGGCTGCGAGGTCGCGGCGGAGGCCGGGTGCCACATCGGTGGTGGGCACAGCATCGACGATCCCGAACCGAAGTACGGCTTGGCGGTGACCGGGCTGGTCGATCCGGACCGGTTGCTGCGCAACGACACCGCGCGTCCCGGCCAGCCGCTGTCGCTGACAAAACCGCTGGGCATCGGCGTGCTCAACACCCGCCACAAGCGCACCGGGCAACGCTTCCCGCAGGCCGTCGAAGCGATGACGACGCTCAACCGGGACGCGGCCGCCGCGGCGCTGCGGGCGGGCGCGGTGTGCGCCACCGACGTCACCGGGTTCGGACTGCTCGGGCACCTGTTCAAGATGATGCGCGCTTCGGGTGCTACCGCGGAGATCGACGTCGCTGCCGTGCCCTACCTCGACGGCGCGCGGGATGCGGTGCGCGCCGGTTTCGTCAGCGGCGGGACGCGGCGGAACCTGGACTGGGTCCGGCCGCACCTCGACGCCGGAACCGCCTCCGACGAGGACCAGCTGCTGCTCGCCGACGCGCAGACCTCCGGCGGGCTGCTGGTGGCCGGTGAGGTTCCCGGTGCTCCCGTGATCGGCCGGGTGCTGCCCGCTGGAAATGCCGTCATCGCACTGCGGTGAGGCGCGCCCACATCGTGGGCGGCAACGGGGTTTCGTTGACGCTCCGCCGAATTCGGTTCTAGCGTGGCAGGTATGGCGCAGCCGGTTCAGCTGGTCACCCGGGACCACGTGGATCTCCTCCGGATCATCTCCGCCGCCTGTCCGCGGCGCTGACGCCGCGCACCTCCCCTCTTTCATCCACTGTGGACGATTCAGGTCCGCGGTGGTTCACGCCCGCAGGAAGGACGACCTGCACATGGCACCTCCCGAACTGCACCTCGCAGTAGCGCTCGACGGAGCGGGCTGGCACCCCGCTGCCTGGCGGCGACCGCAAGCCCGCCCCGCCGAGCTGTTCACCGCCGGGTACTGGGTCGATCTCGCGCAGGAGGCCGAGCGCGGACTGCTCGACCTCATCACCTTCGAAGACGCCCTCGGCCCGCAATCCAGCCGCGACGACGGTCCCGACGACCGCACCGACCAGGTGCGCGGACGGCTCGACGCCGGACTGATCGCCGCCCGCGTGGCGCCCCGGACCGAGCGGATCGGCCTGGTGCCCAGCGCCGTGGTCACCCACACCGAGCCGTTCCACATCTCCAAAGCCGTCGCCAGCCTCGACTACATCAGCACCGGACGGGCGGGCTGGCAGCCGAAGGTGTCCGCGATGCGCAGCGAATCCGCGCACTTCGGCCGCCGCGAGGTGCGCGCCGCCGAGCTGTTCGACGAGGCCGCCGACTACGTCGAGGTGGTGCGCCGGTTGTGGGACAGCTGGGAGGACGGCGCGGAGATCCGGGACGTGGCCACCGGCCGGTTCATCGACCGCAACAAGCTGCACTACATCGACTTCACCGGGAAGTGGTTCGACGTCAAGGGACCGTCGATCACTCCCCGACCTCCTCAGGGCCAGCCGCTGGTCACCGCGCTGGCGACCGACGCGGCCGGGCACCGCTTCGCCGCCCGCGCGGCCGACGTCGTGTTCACCACTCCCCACGACGCCGAGCAAGCTGCGCTCGTCGAGTCCCGCATCCGCTCCGAACAGGCCGCGGCCGGCCGGGAGCAGGACCGGCTGCACGTGTTCGGCGACCTCGTGGTGTTCCTCGGACCGGACGCGGCCGACCGGAAGGCCGAGCTGGACGAGCTCGACGGCGCGGAGTCCACATCGGACGCTCCGGTGTTCACCGGCACCGCCGCCGAACTCGCCGACCGGCTGCAGGACTGGGCCGCGGCAGGGCTTTCCGGCTTCCGGCTGCGCCCTGCGGCGATCCCCGAGGACCTGACCGCGATCACCCGCGAACTGGTCCTGGAGCTGCAACGACGTGAGCTGTTCCGCACCTCCTACGACAACGATTCGCTGCGCGGGCGGCTCGGATTCCCCCGCCCGGCCAGCCGTTACGCCACAGCTGGAGGACGTCCGTGAGCAAGCAGATCCACCTCGCCGCGCACTTCCCCGGCGTCAACAACACCACGGTGTGGAGCGATCCGCGGTCGTTGAGCCAGATCGAGTTCTCCTCGTTCGAGCACCTCGCCCGCACCGCCGAGCGCGCCAAGTTCGACTTCCTGTTCCTGGCCGAGGGACTGCGGCTGCGGGAGCAGGGCGGCGAGATCTACGACCTCGACGTGGTGGGCCGCCCCGACACCTTCACCGTGCTGGCCGGGCTGGCCGCCGTCACCGAGCACCTGGGGCTGGCCGGCACGATCAACTCGACGTTCAACGAGCCCTACGAGGTGGCGCGGCAGTTCGCCAGCCTCGACCACCTCTCCGGCGGGCGGTCCGCCTGGAACGTGGTGACCTCGTGGGACGCGTTCACCGGCCAGAACTTCCGGCGCGGCGGTTTCCTGCCGGAGGAGCAGCGCTACGAGCGCGCCGAGCAGTTCCTGCGCACCGCGTGGGAGCTGTTCGACTCGTGGCGCGGCGACGAGATCGTCGCGGACAAGGAGACCGGCACCTTCCTCACCGATCCGCGCGCCGGTTCGTTCGCGCACCGCGACGCGCAGTTCGACATCGCAGGCCGGTTCAACGTGCCGCGCAGCCCGCAGGGGCGGCCGGTGATCTTCCAGGCCGGGGATTCCGACGCCGGCCGGGAGTTCGCCGCCTCCGCCGCCGATGCGATCTTCACCGGGCACGGAACCCTCCAGGCGGGCAAGGACTTCTACGCCGACGTCAAGCGCCGACTGCCCGCGCACGGGCGGTCCCGGGAGGAGCTGCTGGTGTTCCCGGCGACGACCGTGGTGCTCGGCGACACCGGCGCCGAAGCCCAGGAGCGCGCCGCGCACATCCGCTACCAGCAGGTCAGCGGGCAGACCGCGATCCGGTTCCTGGAGCAGCTGTGGAACCGCGACCTCAGCGACCTCAACCCGGACGGTCCGCTGCCCGCGTTCGACCCGGTGCCGGGCGAGAACACCATCGCCAAGGGGCGCGCCAGCGTGCGCCGCCACCGCGATCCGGTGGCCACCGCCCGCGAGTGGCGCGAACTGGCCGAGGCCAAGCAGTTGTCCATCCGGGAGCTGATCATCGAGGTGACGGCGCGCCAGTCGTTCGTCGGCACCGCGTCGAGCGTGGCGGCGGAGATGGACCGGTTCGTGCAGGAGGACGCCTGCGACGGGTTCATCCTCGTCCCGCACCTGACGCCCGGCGGCCTCGACGAGTTCGCGGACACCGTGGTGCCGCTGCTCCAGGAGCGCGGCGTGTACCGCGCGGAATACCCGGGCAGCACGTTGCGCGACAACCTCGGTCTGCCCCGCAATGATCGGAGGTCGCGCTGATGCCCACCCCGCTCTCGGTCCTGGACCTCGCCCCGATCCCGTCGGGGCACACCGCCGCGGATGCGCTGCACAACACCATCGACCTTGCGCGAAGAGCCGAACAGCTCGGCTACCAGCGCTATTGGGTCGCCGAGCACCACCTCACGCCCGGCGTCGCCTCAGCGGCCCCCGCCGTGCTGATCGCACTGATCGCCGGGGCCACCAATCGGATCCGGGTCGGTTCGGCGGCGGTGCTGCTGGGTCAGCACTCGCCGCTGGTGGTGGCCGAGCAGTTCGGCACGATCGCCCAGCTTCACCCGGACCGGGTGGACCTCGGTCTCGGCCGCGTCGCCCCGAACCGGAGCGAGGACCTCGCCCGGCGCTTCGCCGAACCGGGACCGGTGTCGCAGCCCGAGGTCGTCGACGGACTGCTGATCCCGCCGAAACCGCGCGGACTGGCCAAATCCGAGCAGCTCCTCGCCCGCATCGCCGAGCAGCAGCGCCGGGTCGGCAGCCCGGCGGAGGAGCTGGACTACCGCACGCAGGTCAGCCGGATCCTGCAGTACCTCACCGGCAGCTCCCGCGACGACCGCGGTGAGCCGCTGACCGCCAATCCCGCCGAGGGCGCGGACCTGGACGTGTGGATCCTGGGCTCCAGCGCCGGGGAGAGCTCCGCCGCGGCAGGCGCGCTGGGCCTGCCGTTCGCGGCGAACTACCACGTCAACCCGTCCACCGTGCTGGAGTCGGTGTCGGCCTACCGCCGCGACTTCACCGCGTCGACCAGGTTGAAGCGCCCGTACGTGGTGGTGTCGGCGGACGTGCTGGTGGCCGACACCGATGAGGCGGCCCGCGAACTCGCCGCCCCGTACGCGCGTTGGGTGCACAGCATCCGCACCGGGGCGGGTGCGATCCCGTTCCCCACCCCGGCGGAGGCAGCCGCGTTCGCGTGGACCGACGAGCAGCGGGCGCTGGTCGCCGACCGGGTGGACACGCAGTTCGTGGGCGCACCGGAGACCGTCGCACGCGGTTTGGCGGCGCTGCGCGACGCGACCGGTGCGGACGAGCTGGTGGTCACCACGATGACCCACGACCACCTCGACCGGGTGCGCTCCTACGAGCTGCTGGCCAAGGCGTGGCAGGAGGTCTAGCCGCGTCCGATGAACGGCATCGCGGTGGCGGTGATGGTCAGGAACTGGACGTTCGCCGACAACGGCAGTCCCGCCATGTACAGCACGGCTTCGGCGACGTGCCGCGCGTCGAAGGTCGGCTCGGGACGGGTGGTGCCGTCGGCCTGCGCTGCCCCGGTGGCGATGCCTGCGGTCATGTCGGTGGCGGCGTTGCCGATGTCGATCTGCCCGCAGGCGATGTCGTACGGGCGGCCGTCCAGCGAGATCGACTTGGTCAGGCCGGTGATGGCGTGCTTGGTCGCGGTGTAGGCGACGCTGCGCGGCCGCGGGCTGTGCGCGGAGATCGACCCGTTGTTGATGATCCGCCCGCCCTGCGGCTGCTGGTCCTTCATGATGCGGAAGGCGTGCTGGGCGCAGAGGAACGAGCCGGTCAGGTTGATCTGCACGACGTCCTGCCAGTCCTCGTGCGGCAGCTCGCCGACGGATCCGGCGGGGCCGAAGGTGCCCGCGTTGTTGACCAGCAGGTCAACGCGGCCCCACTGCTCGCGCACCCCGTCGAACAGCGCGGCGACCGACTCGGGGTCGCCGACGTCGGTGGGCACGGCGAGCGCCGCCGGTGATCCTTGCGCGGTTTCCCGCAGCGGTTCGAGGCGTCGCCCGGCCAGCGCCACCCGGTAACCGGCGTCGAGCAGTGCTCGCGCGATCTCCCGGCCGACACCGGATCCGGCACCGGTCACCACCGCGACTCGCTCGTCGGTCATCTGCCCTCCCGTTGTGGATGTCGACGGCCCGCTCATTGATACCTGAGCGGGCCGCCGACCCGCGGGTCAGGCCCCGGCTTCGCGCAGCAGGATGTCGACCGCCGCGTCGTTGCGCTGGGTTTCCCGCTCGATCACCTCGTCGGGCGGGTAGAAGCCGTCGATGCCGCCGCTGGAGGGGTACATCTCGAAGGTGAAGGAGAGGATCTTGTGCTTGCCCCACATCCAGTCGTTGACGCTGCCGTCGGTGACGTAGAGGTCGCTGGACTGCTCCGGGGTGTAGCCGTTGGTCTGCGCCATCTCGGTGCCGACCCGCACGAACCGGTCGTACTCCTCCTGCGTCATGCCCTCGGCGGTGTCGGCATCGGTGTAGCCGTAGGGCCAGAGCACGAGTTCGGAGAAGGTGTGGAAGTCGATGTGCGCCTTGATCTGCTGCACGCCGTCGACCACGCGGGAGTCGACGAACCGGGCGAGCTCGCTGGCTTCGGGTGAGGAGAAGGGCGCGCTGCCGCGGTAGGTCTCGTCGTTCGGGTCGTCGCTGGAGCCGCCGCAGCAGCCCCACTGGTAGTCCCAGTTGCGGTTGGTGTCGGTGCCGGTGTCCTGCCGGTTCTTCCGCCAGCCCTGGTACTCCCCGGACTCGACGTCGTAGGTGGAGCCGTCCGGGTTGGAGACCGGCACGATCCAGATCTCGCGGCTGTCGACGATCTCCTTGATGGCCGGGTCGGAGGCGTACCCGTCGGTGAACCGGTTGATGATGCGCAGGCACATCTCGGTGGTCAGGTGCTCCCGCGCGTGCTGGTTGCAGCTGAACAGCACCTCGGGCTCGGCCTCGTCCTGCCCGACGTTCCCGCTGATCTTCAGCACCGGGATGTCGCGACCTTCGAAGGACTTGCCGACGCTGGACTTCGCCGCGATGTCGCCGTGGTCGGCGACGGTCTGGTCCAGGACCTGGTTGACCTCGTCGAAGTCGTGGTAGCCCTGGTCGTCCGGCGGGAAGGCGGAGGTGCCGGGACCGGCCTGCCGACCGAGGTTGAGCTGGTCGAGCGCGCTGATGGCGTCCTGCTGCTTCTGGAGCGCGAACCCGGCGGCCCGGAGCTCCTCGGCCTGTTCGGGGGTCGCCTCGACGGTGGCCGAGTTCCCGGCGACGGACAGGATCTGCGCGCCGATGCGGTTGATCTCGGTCCTGGTGCGGCTGTCGGTGTCCGGCACGGTGTAGACCGCGGTGCCGCCGGCGGTGGCCGCTGGGGTGGCGGCCGGGTCGTCAGGGGCGGCCGAGACGCCCGCTTGGGCTGCGGGTATCAGCAGGAGGCAGGCCGCGGCCGCGATTGTGGCCGCGGTGCGCCGTGAACTGAACATCGGACCTCCGATCGATCAGCGGTCGTGGAGATCCGAATCTGGTCGACCCGAGCACGGCCCACCACCAGCGAAAGTGGCATTCCCGGCAACTGCCGGTTCCCACTTGCGCGGGCATAAACCGGTAAAACCGCACCGCACCGCAGAGCAGCAAGCAGCTC
>NZ_JBEOVY010000154.1:0-17097 GCF_040295745.1 Saccharopolyspora sp. NPDC002686 | reverse complement strand
GTCGGCCAGGGCGCGAGCGATGTCCCGGGCCGCCCTGGCGCCGCTAGCAATGGCGCCGAAGCGGTCGCCGGAGAGGTGCTGGAGCACCGAGGTCTGCTCGGCGAGCGCGAGCGGGTGGTGGTTGGGCAGCACGCACACAGCCGTTCCGACGTGCAGCTTCGTGCGGCCGAGCAGGAATCCCGCCATCGCCAGGGCGGCGGAGTTGAGCGCCCTGGGGTTGAAGTGGTGCTCGGTCGTCCAGAGCTCGTCCCAGCCGTGCTGCTCGGCTTCGCGGGCGTAGTCGAGCGCCCGGTCGTAGGTCTCGCGGCTGCCGGCGGTGCCGAACGAGTCAGTGAACAGGACGAGCCCCGCCGCTATTTTTCGTCGCATGTACGAAAAATAGCAGCGGGGCTCGGGGGAGTCGAGGGATAAGTTGGGCGGGTGACGACGTCAGATGCCCCGCGCCGCCGTGGTCGCCCGCCGAAGCTGACCCGCGAAGCGGTGCTCGCGACAGCGCTGGAGATCCTCGACGAGTCCGGTCACGCGGGACTTTCCATGCGCGCGGTGTCCGAGCGGCTCGGCGTCGGGAAGATGAGCCTGTACCACCACGTGGCCGACCGCGCGGAGCTGGAACGGCTGGTCATCGAGCGGCTGCTGGCCGAGCTGGAGGTCCCGGACGCGGCGCTGCCCTGGCGCGAGCGGATCACCGCGCTGGCGCGCAGCGTTCGGGGGCTGATCGTCCGCCATCCCAACGCGACCCCGCTGGTCGCGCTCCGCGAGTACAGCGACCCGGAGTCGCTGCGGCTGCCGGAAGCGGTGATGCGCGCGCTGCACGACGCGGGACTGCGCGGCGTCGACCTCGTGGGCGGGGCGCGCTTGGTCTTCGGCTACGCGATCGGCTTCGCGCAGATCGACCTGGTCGCGCGGGATTCCCGCAGCGGCGCGGTCTCGCCGATGGAGTCCCTGCCGGAGGAGGACTTCCCGCACGTGGTGTCCTCCGCGCGGCTGACCCGGGGGCTGAGCTTCGACGACCAGTTCGAGTTGGGCTTGCAGCCGTTGCTCGCGGGTTTGGCGGCCATCGCCGACCGCTCGTCCTAGCGCGATGGCTCGAGCGGGGGAACCTGGCCGAGATCAGCTTTGTGGCGCTTGTCACACCATCTGGTTGGGGGCAGAGTCGGTGCAGTAAAGAGCCACCCCTGATGGCGGAAGAGGTGTTCGCCGATGGCCACGACCACCGAACTGGCCGAACTCCAACGCGTCATGACGCAGCTGCGCAGCAGCGTCGCCGTCCTGCACGCCCGATACGGCGACGCCCCAGCCGTGCGCCGCCTGCACAACGACGTGGAGCGCCTCGACATCGACGTCGCCGAGCTCTCCACCGCCCTGCCGGCCCAGCGCCGCGGCGTCGAGTCCGAGGAAGTCGTGGTCGTGCCCGACACCCCCTACGACCCGTCGCTGTGGCAGGACGCCGACGACGAGGGCCTGGGAGGCCGCGCCGAACAGTAGGACCGCCCGCAACGTCAGGTGAGCCCCCGGACAAAAACTGACAACGAGGTCTTTGAATGTCCGCTCCCCCTTCCGCCACCGGCCGGGCACGGATCTCCGTGCGAACCCTGCGCACCGACCGGTGGTGGGTGCCGCCGCTGGTCACCTTCCTCGCGCTGCTCGCGTTCGTGATCTACGGCGTGATCCGCACGTTCATGAACCAGTGGTACTGGGTTCCCGAGTACCACTACCTGGCGCCGTTCTACTCGCCGTGCCTGTCCACGGCCTGCGTGCCCGGCGCCAGCCACTGGGGTCAGCCGGCCCCCGACCTCGGGCCGTTCGTGCCGCCGCCGATCTTCGTGCTGCCGTTCGTCCTCGGCTTCCGGCTGACCTGCTACTACTACCGGAAGGCCTACTACCGGTCGTTCTGGGCGTCGCCGCCGGCCTGCGCGGTCGCCGAACCGCACCGCCGCTACTCCGGCGAAACCCGCTTCCCGCTGATCATGCAGAACGTGCACCGCTACTTCTTCTACGCGGCGCTGATCGTGGCGGCGGTGCTCACCTACGACACGGCGATCGCCTTCCGCGGTGCCGACGGCGGTTTCGGCATCGGGCTCGGCAGCCTGCTGATGGTGGTCAACGTGGTGCTGCTGTGGTCGTACACGCTGTCCTGCCACTCCTGCCGGCACCTGATCGGCGGCCGGATCAACCACTTCTCCAAGCACCCGGTGCGCTACTGGTTCTGGACCAAGGTCACCTGGCTCAACGGCAAGCACATGCTGCTCGCCTGGTCATCACTGGTTTCGGTCGCCCTCGTGGACCTCTACGTGATGTTGGTGGCCAGCGGCGCGCTCTCGGATCCCCGGTTGTTCAACTAGAAGGACGTAGATGGTGGAGATCGAACGGCACGAGTACGACGTCGTCGTGATCGGCGCCGGTGGCGCAGGTCTGCGCGCGGCGATCGAGACCCGGTCGCAGGGCCTGCGCACCGCCGTGGTGTGCAAGTCGTTGTTCGGCAAAGCGCACACGGTGATGGCCGAAGGCGGCATCGCGGCCTCGATGGGCAACGTCAACTCCCGCGACAACTGGCAGGTGCACTTCCGGGACACCATGCGGGGCGGGAAGTTCCTGAACAACTGGCGGATGGCCGAGCTGCACGCGAAGGAAGCGCCGCAGCGGGTGTGGGAGCTGGAGACCTACGGCGCGCTGTTCGACCGCACCGCGGACGGGCGGATCAGCCAGCGCAACTTCGGCGGCCACGAGTACCCGCGGCTGGCGCACGTCGGCGACCGCACCGGGCTGGAGCTGATCCGCACGCTGCAGCAGAAGATCGTGTCGCTGCAGCAGGAGGACCACGCCGACTTCGGCGACTACGAGGCCCGGATCAAGGTGTTCCAGGAGTGCACGGTCACCGAGCTGCTCAAGGACGACGGCCGGATCTCCGGCGCGTTCGGGTACTGGCGGGAGTCCGGGCGGTTCGTGCTGTTCGAGGCGCCCGCGGTCATCGTGGCGACCGGCGGCATCGGCAAGTCGTTCAAGGTCACCTCCAACTCCTGGGAGTACACCGGCGACGGGCACGCGCTGGCGATGCGCGCCGGGGCGGCGCTGATCAACATGGAGTTCGTCCAGTTCCACCCGACCGGCATGGTGTGGCCGCCGAGCGTGAAGGGAATCCTGGTCACCGAGTCGGTGCGCGGCGACGGCGGAGTGCTGCGCAACTCCGAGGGCGACCGGTTCATGTTCGACTACATCCCCGAGGTGTTCAAGGACAACTACGCCGACAGCGAGGACGAGGCGGACCGCTGGTACGACGACCCGGACAACAACCGCCGCCCGCCCGAGCTGCTGCCCCGCGACGAGGTGGCGCGGGCGATCAACAACGAGGTCAAGGAGGGCCGCGGGTCGGAGCACGGCGGGGTCTTCCTGGACGTGGCGACCCGGCTGCCCGCGGAGAAGATCACCCAGCGGCTGCCGTCGATGTACCACCAGTTCAAGGAACTGGCCGATGTGGACATCACGGCGGAGGCGATGGAGGTCGGCCCGACCTGCCACTACGTGATGGGCGGCGTGGAGGTCGACCCGGACACCGCGGCCTCGCGGGTGCCGGGGCTGTTCGCCGCAGGCGAGGTGGCGGGCGGGATGCACGGATCCAACCGCCTGGGCGGGAATTCGTTGTCCGACCTGCTGGTCTTCGGTCGCCGCGCGGGTGCCGGAGCGGCCGGCTACGTGACCTCGCTGGGCATCCGCCCGAGCATCGCCGAGTCCGATGTGGACGTTGCGGCCCGGCGGGCGCAGGACCCGTTCACCGCGTCGTCCCAACCGGTGGGGGAGAACCCGTACTCCCTGCACGCCGAACTCCAGCAGGTGATGAACGACCTGGTCGGGATCATCCGCCGCGGCCAGGAGATGCGGCAGGCGCTGGAGAAGCTGCGCGACATCAAGGACCGCGCGCAGCACCTGGCGGTCGAGGGCAACCGCCAGTTCAACCCGGGCTGGCACCTGGCCCTCGACCTGCGGAACATGCTGCTGGTCAGCGAATGCGTGGCGCGCGCGGCGCTGCTGCGCACCGAGAGCCGCGGCGGGCACACCCGGGACGACCACCCGGCGATGGACGCCGAGTGGCGCCGGAAGCTGCTGGTGTGCGACCTGGTTGCCGACCGCGTGGAAGTGGTCGAGCAGCTGCAGCCGCCGATGCGCGACGACCTGCTGGAGCTGTTCAAGCTGGAGGAACTGCGCAAGTACTACACCGGAGAAGAGCTCGGAGACGTCCAGGTTGGGGAAATCTGATGGGATATCAGGCGCACTTCCGGGTGTGGCGCGGCGCGGACGACGGCGAGCTGCGCGACTACACCGTCGAGGTCAACGAGGGTGAGGTGGTGCTCGACATCATCCACCGGCTGCAGGCCACCCAGTGCCCGGACCTGGCGGTGCGGTGGAACTGCAAGGCGGGCAAGTGCGGTTCGTGCTCGGCGGAGATCAACGGCCGCCCCCGCCTGATGTGCATGACCCGGATGTCCACCTTCGACCGGTCCGACACGATCACGGTCACCCCGATGCGCACGTTCCCGCTGGTCAAAGACCTGGTGACGGACGTGTCCTACAACTACGAGAAGGCCCGCGAGGTCCCGGCGTTCCAGCCGCCCGCGGGCCTGGAACCGGGCGAGTACCGGATGCAGCAGGTGGACGTCCAGCGCTCGCAGGAGTTCCGCAAGTGCATCGAGTGCTTCCTGTGCCAGAACGTGTGCCACGTGATCCGCGACCACGACGACAACAAGCACGCGTACTCCGGCCCCCGCTTCCTGATGCGCGTGGCGGAACTGGACATGCACCCCCTCGACGAAGCGGAGCGCCGCCCGGAGGAGGCCAAGGAGGACCACGGCCTGGGGCTCTGCAACATCACGAAGTGCTGCACGGACGTCTGCCCGGAGAACATCCACATCACCGACAACGCCCTGATCCCGCTCAAGGAGCGGGTGGCGGACCGCCGCTACGACCCGATCCTCGGCCTGTTCCGCCGGAAGAAGGAGTGATCACCCGCCAAAAGTCGGTGGAGTTCCAGTACTGTCCGGGCGAACCGCTGGCCATCGTGGAGGGATCCCATGACCGCTTCGCCCATCGACGACCTCGCGCTGGTCCTCACCGCCACCGGCGAGCTGGTCGCCGGAGTGCAGCGCGACCAGTGGGACGCCGCGACGCCGTGCACCGACTGGAACGTCCGCGAGCTGGTCAGCCACATGGTCATCGGGCACCGGCTCTTCAACGGCATCTTGCGCGGCGAGGTGGCTCGCGCCAGGAGCGCTGGACCCGACCAACAGCGACGTCCTCGGCAACGACCCGGCGGCGGCCTACCGGAGCGCGGCTGAAGGCCTGCTCGCCGCGTTCCGCCGGCCAGGTGTGCTGGACCAGCGCTTCCGCGTGCCGGCGGGCGAGGTCCCCGGCATCGCCGCAGTCCACCTGCGCGCAGTCGAAGAGCTGGTCCACGGCTGGGACCTGGCGCGAGCGACGAACCAGAAACCCCGCTACGCCGACGAAGTGGTCGAGCGCCAACTCGACTTCACCAAGTCGGCGCTCCCCGAGATCCCCCCGGACCGAAGCCCCTTCGCCCCACCCCGAGAGGTCCCGGAAACGGCCCCACCACTCGAAAAACTTGCAGCCCTCCTCGGCCGCGACCCGAAGTCGTGAGTGCGTAACAGTGTTCTAGCCCTGCTTCGCACTCACGACCTCTTGAAATCCGGCAAGCCCTGGTGACGACCCGGTTCCGCGGTGTGCTGGTGCGGTCGGTTTGACAGACTCGTGGTGTGACTGCGATCCCAGAGCGCGATCGACTGCGCGGCCGCGTAGCGGTCGTCGCGGGTGCGACTCGTGGGGCCGGCCGTGGTATCGCTGCTGGGCTGGCGGAGGCGGGCGCCACCGTCGTGTGCACTGGGCGCAGCAGTCGCGACGGTGATGCCTCGATCCGGTCGGACTACCAACGAGGCGAGTGCATCGAGGAGACCGCTGAGCTGGTGACCGAGCTCGGCGGAACAGGTGTTGCGCTCCAGGTCGATCACCTCGATCCCGAGCAGGTCCGGGGGCTCGCGGAACGGCTGCGGACCGACTACGGGCACATCGACGTGCTGGTGAACGACATCTGGGGTGCGGAAGTGCTCAAAGGACCTCCGGCCACGTGGAACACGCCCGTATGGCAACACGATCTGGACGCCGGACTCCGCATCCTCCGGTTGGCGATCGATACGCACCTCATCACGTCCCACCACTTGCTGCCGCTGCTCGTCGACCGGCCGGGCGGTCTGCTCGTCGAGGTCACCGATGGGACCGCGGCGTTCAACGCGGACAACTACCGGATCTCGGTCTACTACGACCTCGCCAAGGTCGCGGTCAACCGGTTGGCTTTCTCGCAAGGGCACGAGCTCGCACCGCACGGTGCGACTGCGGTCGCGGTCACGCCCGGGTGGTTGCGGTCCGAGATGATGCTGGAGAACTTCGGCGTCACCGAGAGCAATTGGCGCGACGCGCTCGACGGAGCCGTTGAAGGCCATCCGGTTGCCCCGGAGGGGTTCGCCGATTCCGAATCGCCCCGGTACGTGGGGCGTGGTGTCGCTGCGCTCGCTGCGGATTCGAGTCGGATGCGGTGGAACCAACGATCGGTCAGTTCCGCCGATCTGGCGCGCGAGTACGAATTCACCGATGTCGACGGCACGCAACCCGACAGCTGGAGCGGGACGCGCACCCGTCCGGTCACCTGAGCACGGAGTCGTGAGTGCGTAACAGTGTTCTAGCCCTGTTTCGCGCTCACGACCTCTTGGGGCCGCCCGGGTGCCACGACGTCAGGCTGTCCGTCGGGGTTTGGGCGAGCCAGGTGCGGAACTCGTCGTAGGTGCGGACTCCGTGGTCCAGCACCGACTGGTAGACCCACACACCCTGCGTCGCTTCGCCCCGCGCCGCCGCGCCTTCTTTGATCGCGAGGACGGCGTCGCGCGTTGAGTCGTCCAGAGCCGCGCGCACGGGGGCGACGAGGTCCGCTGCTCGGGGACCGGGATGGTCGTCGGGCAGCCACCACATGTCGATCTTCCAGGTCTCTTCGGGCGTGAACTCGTAGTCCAGGCGCCAGTAGAGCCCCTGGTCCGGCAGATCCAGTGCGTTGGTGAAGCGCAGTTTGCGCACCCCGGGCAGCTGCGCGCAGGAGGTGAGGGCGGCGAATCCCTCGGCGATGGACGGGGAGGGGGAGTAGATCTCCACGTCGATGTCGGGCTCCACCACCAAGTCGAGGGCGACGGAACCCACGAGCACCGGAGAACCGAACGGCCGCCACCGCTCGAACAGGTCGAGCCGGTCGAGGATCGTGCGCGCGGTGGCGCAGCGTTGGCGGGCGCGCTCCAGACGCGCGTCTGGGGTGTTCATCCGCGGATTCTAGAGCCGGCTGGCTCTTCTCAAGTGATCGTGAAGGGCTCACACCCGTGCAGGTTCGGGTGCGGGTTGGGGCGTCACCACCGTGAGCCATTGGGCTTCTCGTTCGGCGTTCAGGGCTTTCGTGGCCTTGTTGAGCCTGGAGATCGAGACCCGGTGGCCGATGAAGTTGCCGAGGGCCGCTGCCCAGAACGCCGCGCCCAAGCCCGCCGGACCGATCGGGCCCACCACCATCAGGACCTGGACCACCGCTCCGATCGCCAGGCCCGTCAAGGTGGGGCGGACCAAGCGGTCCCGGCGCAGGACGTTGATCGCCGCCAGGCGCATGGACTCCGGGAAGACGTTGCGGATGCGCAGGACCAGCGCCCACCAGGCGCCCGCTGCGATCAGGGCCCCGCCGACGACGTGGATCGCGACCGAGGCGATGCCGGTGGTCGTGAAGGCCAGGGCGGACAGGACCGCAGTCGGGATCAGCAGGGCGAAGATCCACCAGCGGCCGCGGGAGACCAGGGCCCACACCGCCAGCGGGAGGTTGTGGGCCGCGTCGCCGGACTGCGGGTTGAGCTGCAACGTCGTGATGAACGCGCGCAGCGCCTCCTTGATGCGGCCGGACCGGAGTGCGGCCAGGCCCATGACGTTCCACGCCACCGCGAGCTGCGGGTCCAGGCGCAGGGCGGTTTCCAGCGGCTCGCGGGCTTGGCGGGCGGCCTGCTTGCCGCCCATCGACACCAGGACGGTGCCGAGCACGCAGTGCGTCAGCGCCGCGTCCGGTTCGAGGTCGCGGGCGCGTTGGGCGTGCCAGAGGGCCTGGTCGAGGTGCTTCTCCACGACCGCCAGGCCGTTGGCGATCTGCAGGTGCGCTTCCGCCGAGTTCGGGTTCAGCTCCAGCGCGCGCTGGGCCCACGTGATGCCCTCGCCGATCCGGTCCCACGCGACCAGCACCTTGCACATCAGCAGGTGCAGGTCCTCGTCCTGCGGGTTGAGGGCGAGTGCCTGCGAAACGGCCTGCTGCGCCTCGGCGTGCTCCCGGGAGCCCAGGTGCGCCAGCGCCAGCAGCTGCCAGAGCAGGTAGTTGTCGGGCCAGGCCGCGAGCAGCGGGGCGAGCTGCTGCTTCGCGAGGTCGAACCGCTTGGCCTCCAGCAGGTTCCGGACCTGCTCGACCTTGACGTCCGCGTCGCTCACAGCATCCGCTTCTTCTTCAGGTAGGCGGCCAGGTCGTTGTAGGTCCCGTCCTGGTTGGAGTACAGCACCACGTTGCGGGCGGTGGTGAACCACGACGTCGTCGACGGCGTCACCTCGCCGAGGGCGCCGAGCAGGTCCGGCATCTCGATCATCCGCGGCTCACCGGCCTCGATGGAGTCCATCAGGGCTCGCTCGCTGGCCGCCTCGCAGATGTGCGCGAGGTCCGCGCCGGAGAACCCGTCGGTGCGCTTGACCAGCTCGGACAGCTTGATGCCTGCGACCGGCCGGTCCTTGAGGTGGTAGCCCAGGATCGCCTTGCGGGCCTCGTCGTCCGGCGGCAGCACCGCCACCGCGCGGTCGAACCGGCCCGGCCGCAGCAGCGCCTGGTCGATGTCCCACGGGTGGTTCGTCGCGGCGAGCACGAAAACGCCCTCGTTGTCGGACTTCACGCCGTCCAGCTCGGTCAGCAGCTGGTTCACCGTGCCGCGCAGCCCCGAGTTGCGCAGCTGGGACCGGCGCTGGCCGATCGCGTCGATCTCGTCGAAGAACAGCACGCACGGCGCGTTCTGCCGGGCGGTCTGGAACAGCGCGTGCATGTTCTTCTCGGAGTTGCCCATCCACATGTCCAGGACTTCCTGGAGCGTCACCGAGATGAACCGGGCGCCGAGCTCGCCGGCCACGGCCTTGGCCAGGAACGTCTTGCCGCAGCCGGGCGGGCCGTAGAGCAGCAGGCCGCCGCGCAGGCTCTTGCCGAACAGCTTGCGCAGCTTCGCGTTGCGCATCGGCGCGAGGAACGCCGCGTTCAGCCGCTTCTTCACCTCGGTCATGCCGCCGACGTCGTCCAGCCGGACGTCGGAGGTCTCGACCTCGAAGACGGCGCCGTCGGCTTGCGGGTCGCTGGGCACCGCCTCGGGCTCGTCGTCCTGCTCGGACTCGTCGGACTCGATGAAGCGCGGCTGCACCACGTCGGCGAGTTCCGCTTCGGCCGCCGACCAGTCGTAGCTCTTCTTCGGCGCGGGCTCCGGCTCCCCGGGCTCGGTCCGGTCAGCGGGGGCGAGTGCTTGCGCCATCATCCGCGAGGCCGCCGCGTTGCCCGGCTCTTGCTGCAACGCCGCCGCGATGTGCGACACGGCCTCGTCGCGGGCCCCGTCGGACAGCAGCAGCTCCGCCAGGTGCAAGCGCAGGGCGATGTCTTCGGGGGCTGCGGTGACGGCGTTGCGCAGGCTGTCGAGGAGCGGGTTGGAACTCACCTGGCCAGCATAGGTCGCGTTCCCGGGGGAGCGGCCCGGGTTTCGGCCGGTGCCGCCGGGATCACGTCGTCGCGGAGTCCTCATTCGACGTTCATCCGCTGTTCCGCTGAATTCCCAGCAGGCCTCCCGTGGGAATTGTGTGAACAACAGATCTCTCTCGGTGGTCCGTCGAATGAAAATAGCTGGTGAGGTGTTGTCGAATCGGTTTTACAGTCCTCTGTGGATGGTGCCGAATGGACTGGCGGGTTTTGGTCACGGAGCTGGTGGTCCGTTCTCCGGTCGTTATGTTCAACAGCGACCGGGTCGATTTCGGAACTATTCGGAAAGTGGCGCGGGACGAGTCGGGAGGTGGACGTGCAGCAGACCCCTGCTGGGGCGATGCGATGGCGTCTCACCTGCGGTTTCATCCGACGAGTTTCCGCCCGCGGCCGGGCGTCGTGGCCCCCGAAACGGCGCCCGGCCGCTTCTGAACCCTGACGCTCAGACGAAAGTCGGTCAACGCCGACCGCTGGAGATGTGCATTCCCAACGGTTTTCCGGTTCGCCGGACGATCCACTGTGGATTCTTCGGTGGCCGGGTGTTCCTGGCGATGGCGGCCAGAGGAAGTGCGGCTCACGTGCAGCAGGTTCTCGTGGCATTCGGCGGATTCGCACCGGTGGTGACGATCCTGCTTCCGCTCTCGGTGGTGGTGGCGGTGGCATCAGCGGTGGTGCGCAGCGGCTCCGACCCCCGCGAGCCGTTGCTGGACGGGGCGCTCGCCTACTCGG
Source organism: Saccharopolyspora sp. NPDC002686 (assembly GCF_040295745.1). NCBI lineage: Bacteria > Bacillati > Actinomycetota > Actinomycetes > Pseudonocardiales > Pseudonocardiaceae > Saccharopolyspora > Saccharopolyspora sp. NPDC002686. Next base: position 6,527 of record NZ_JBEOVY010000154.1, on the reverse strand, counting down.
TGCTCACCGTCGGATACCTGGTGTTCCTGCCGCAACCGCCGCCGCCCGCGGACCCGGTCCGGCCGAGCCTCGGCAACGACGTGTCGATGGCGCTGACGGCGGGCCCCGGCGACCTGCTGCCGTGGGTGCAGCTGGCCGGGAACCTGGTCCTGCTGCTGCCGCTGGCGGTGCTGGTCCCGCAGCGCGTGCCGTGGTTCGACAGCGTCGTCAAGATCGCGTTCTTCGGCCTGCTGCTGTCGGTGTCCATCGAGCTGGTCCAGTTCCTGGGCATCCCCGGCCGGGTCGCGGCGACCGACGACGTGGTGTGCAACACGATCGGCGCGACCGTCGGCGCGCTCCTGGTGCGGCTGCCGCACTGGCTCGGCAGCCGCCCGCAGCACAGCGCCAGCGGCCGCGCCGGCCAAACGGTGTGGACCCTGATCGCCAAGATCGAACAGGAACGAGGCGTGCTCAGCGAGCAGCGCTCCCGATGAACCCCGGTGGCCGGGGAAAGCCTTCCGCGTCAGACACCCCCGGCCACCGGTCCCAACTGGCCTCTTTCCATCCTCGTCCTGCGCGGCGGTGCAACCCCTTGGCCGGGCGGATCAGCCCTGGAGCTTCTGGTTGCGCTCGCTGAGGGAGCGGCCGAGCGCGTCGACCTCCTGCTCCATCTTCGGGATCAGGCGCCGGACGGTCGGCCGCATCAGGACCTCGACGACCCCGGACGCCGGGAGGTTGCGCAGCCAGTGCATCAGCGCGACCGCCCGCGGCACGTACACCCGGCGGGCGCGCCGCTCGACGCCGTCGGCGAAGGCCTTGGCGCAGTCCTGCACGCTCGTGGTGGAGCGCATCGGCCACGGCAGGCGCTTGCGCATCTGCTCGAAAGCGCTCAGGTCCTGCGCCACGTCGCGCACCATGTCGGTGTCGATCCACGACGGGTGCGCGCTGCCGACCATCACGCCCAGGTGCGACACCTCCGTGCGCAGCGCGCTGGCCAGCGCCTCCGCGCCGGACTTGCTCGCGGTGTAGGCGGCCATGCCGCCGATCGGCGTGAACGCCGACAGCGACGAGACCACCAGCAGGTAGCCCCGGCGCTCGATCAGGTGCGGCAGGGCGGCGCGGGCGGTGTGGAAGACGCCGTTGATGTTGACGTCGATGGTCTTGGTGAACGCGCGCGGATCGCTCTTGCGCACGGTGCCGATGGGCGCGATCCCGGCGTTGGCGATGACCACGTCGATGCGCCCGAGCTGCTCGGCGGCGGCGTCCACGGCGGCCTTGATCGAGTCGCCGTCGGTGACGTCGGCCTCGGCCCAGAAGTGGCCGTCGCCGAGCTCGGCCGCGACGGCCGCCAGCTCGTCGGGCTCCAGTCCGACCAGGGCGAGCCGGGCGCCTCGGCGGGCCAGCTCCCGGGCGGTCTGCGCGCCGATCCCCCGCGCGGCACCGGTGATCAGGACGACCTTGCCGGACACGTTCGGCATGTGCACTCCCTCGATCGACGTTATCTACTCCGCAGTAGCCTACTCATAGTAGGTTCCCCCGGACCAGCGCGGAAGAGGCTGATGCGGCGGACTTGACCCTCCCGTCGCGGGAGACCGCACAGTCGACCCCACTCGATCTTGGAGTGGAGGCTTCGATGCGAAGTGCGATCGGCCTGCTGGCCGTGGCGCTGCTGCTCGCCGGGTGCGCGGGCACTGCCAGGTCCGCCCCAGAGCTGGACGTCGGCGGCGGTGCGATCGACGAGCCGCTGGCGGTCGTCGTGAGCGGATTGGCGCCGGGGGAGCAGGCTTCGGTGTGGGCGCGGACGACCGACGACCGCGGTCGGCCGTGGACTTCGTGGGCGACGTTCGCGGCGGATCGCGGCGGGCGCGTCGACATCGCCGGGCAGGCTCCGATCACCGGCTCCTACACCGGGACGGACCCCACCGGACTGCTGTGGTCGATGCGGTTGCCGTCCGGGGAACCGGTGTCCGAACCGCGAGCCGCGCTGAGCGGACCCGAGCTCCGGCTGACCATCGGCGTCGACGTCGGCGGGAGCACGGTGGCGCAGGCGCCGCTGGTGGTGCCGCTGCACGCGCCGGGAGTGCGGTCGACGCCGATCGCCGAGGACGGGCTGGTCGGTGATCTCCACCTCCCACCCGGTCCCGGGCCGCACCCGGGCGTGATCCTGCTGGGCGGATCCGAAGGCGGCCGGCCGAACCCCGAGCTGGGGCGATTCCTGGCCGGGAAGGGCTTCGCGGTGCTCGGCCTGGCCTACTTCGGACTGCCCGGGTTGCCGCCCGCGCTGGACCGGGTCCCCGTCGAGTACGGCACCCGTGCGGTGGACTGGTTGCGGGCCCGGCCGGAGGTCTCCGACGGGCGGGTGGGCGTGGTCGGGTTGTCCAGGGGCGGCGAGTTCGCGCTGGTGCTGGGCGCGTTCGCGCCGGGGGTGGGTGCGGTGGCGTCGATCGTGGGGTCCGGGGCGGTGTTCCCCGGAGCGGTGCAACCGGGATCGTCCTGGACGCGTGCCGGTGCCGACCTCCCGCCGCTGGTGATCGCTTCGCCCGGATCCCCGGTCGGCTTCCTGGCCTCGGCCGCGCGCGGACGTCCCGGGCAGTTCGTCGACACCCAGGGCACTACGGCCACGCCGGACGAACTGGACCGCGCCGCGATCCCGGTCGAGCGCAGCGATGCCGCATTCCTGCTGGTGTCCGCCGAGCAGGACGAGTTGTGGCCGTCGCAGCGGCTGCTGGACGTCGCCGCGCGCCGGCTCGGTGGCCGGGCCGAGCACGTGGTCCAGCCGGGAGCAGGCCACTTCATCCTCGACGTGCCCAACCTCCCGACCTCCTACACGACCGCGGCCGCGTTGATCCCGGGCGTGTTCTGGATCGCCGGCGGCGGAACCCCGCAAGCCAACGCGGCAGCCACCGCGGACACCGTGCGCCGGGTCGTCGAGCTGTTCCGGGAGGAGCTGTGACCAGCAGCATTGCTTTCGGGGTGGCCTACGCGGCGTTGATCGCGCTGCTCGGCGTCCTCTTCGGATATCCGGTCGATCCGGTGCTGATCGGGTTGGCGGTGCCCGCGGCCCTGGCGTTCCTCGCGGGTCGAAACGCGGTCTGCCGGAAGACCTGGGGACCGATGTGGTGCCTCGGCGCTGCCACGGCGCTGGTGGTGCTCGGCGAGCTCGCGGGATCCGGCCAGCGCATCGAGGTGGGTGGGGTGCTCGTCGGCACCGGCCCGCAGTGGATCGGGGCCTTGGCGGCGGGTTGGCCGCGGCTGCTCGTGCTCGTCGGCTTCTGCGCGCTCCGGCGCGCTCCGGAACAGCCGAGCCGCCGGAAAGCGCTCGGGCTGGCGGCGGTGCTGGCCGCGATAGCGACCGCCTGCACCGCGTTCGGAACGGCGCTGTCCGGTGGGCTGCTGGTCTGGGCGCTGGTGGGGAACGTGCTCGCGTTCGCGGTGGCGGGTTTCCTGCTGCTCCGGTCCGGGCTGCGACTGCCCGCGCTGCTGCTGGCAGTCGGCGCGTTGCTGGCCGGACTCGACGAGCAGCTCCTCGACGTCGGCACCCCGGCCGCCACGCACCTGCTGCTCTGGCCCGCCTACCTCGTGGCGGCCCTGCTGGTGGCTGCACTGGAAGCTCTGGCCCGGCGGCTGTTCCGCCGACGCCCGGGGATCACCTGAAACGCGAACGGGGCCGCAGGCATGTTGCCCGCGGCCCCGTTCGGTGCTTCAGCTCAAAGCGCGCTGAGCTTGCTGAGGGTGTCCTGCTGGTTCGCCAGGAAGTCCTCGGCCAGCTTGCGCATGGCCTGGGCCTGGCCTTCCTCCTGCTCGGAGCGGGCCAGCTGGCCGGCGCTCTGCTCCAGCGCCTGCACGGCCTGCTTCCACTGCTTGTCGAACTGCTCGCCCTGGAGCTGCTTGAGCTGGTCGAGCTGCTGCGACGGCTGCTGACCCGCGTCGCCGGCCTCGTCGGTGGAGTCCGCCGGGTCGCTGTCCGACGGCTGCCCGGCCGCGGAGGCCAGGAACGCGTCGAGCTGGGTGACCTGCAGCTGCGCCGACTGCTGGAGCTGGGTCGCGAGCGCCTTGGTCTCGGCGCTCTGCCCGTTGCTCTGGGCCAGCTGCGCGAGCTCGACGACCTGCTTGCGGTTCGCCTGCAGCTGCTGGGCGAACTCGCGGTCGGTCTCGCTGTGCTGGCCCGCCTGCTGCTGGCCGCTGTGCTGCTGGGCGGTCGCCGACGGCGGCGTGCCGGGGGACGGGGGCTGGTCGCTCGGTCGCTCGGCCGGCGTGCAGCCAGCCAGGGCGAGACCGCCGATCAGCACCGCACCGATGATCGTGCTCCTCCGCACGTGCTTCCCCTCCAGGATCTGGTGGACGTCGTCCCAGGGCGGCCCGTCTCGCAGGTGGGCTGCCGGACCTGTTGATCCGTAGGCTAACCGGCGCCCTCCCGTCGGGTTCGGGCGACATGTCCGTGATCGCCGCCTGTCGGGTCGATCTCACTCCTGGTGACCGGGAGCGCCCCAATGAATAGGGTGGCTACGGCCCGGCCGAACTACGCCGGGGCGTCGGGACTAGTATCCGCAGTCGGCAGGCATCGCGACTGGCTCATCCTGCAGTCGCCCTGCGGGGTGTCGCATGCTGTCACCCGACCCACCCGGGTCGGGGGCGGATCCAACCGGATCCGACGAAGGATTCGAGGGAGTGCAGGAGGCACCGTGACGGCCGTCGCGCCACAGCCGATCGCCACGCGCCCCTATCCGGTGCGCAAAACGGTCAAGGGTTCGTACCTGGCGCGGATGTTCCGCACCACGGACCACAAGCAAATCGGCATCATGTACATGGTCACGTCGATGACGTTCTTCCTCATCGGCGGTCTGATGGCGATGCTGATCCGCGGCGAGCTCGCGGTCCCGGGGATGCAGTTCCTGTCGCAGGAGCAGTACAACCAGCTGTTCACCATGCACGGCACGGTGATGCTGCTGATGTACGCGACCCCGATTCTGTTCGGCTTCGCCAACTACATCCTGCCGTTGCAGATCGGCTCCCCGGACGTCGCGTTCCCGCGGTTGAACGCCCTGGGGTACTGGCTGTTCACCTTCGGCAGCCTGGTCGTGCTGTCCGGCTTCCTGCTGCCGGGCGGTGCCGCTGACTTCGGTTGGTTCGCCTACACCCCGCTGTCGGACGCCCTGCACTCGCCGGGCCACGGCGCGGACATGTGGATCGCCGGTCTGGCCGTCTCCGGTCTGGGCACGATCCTCGGTGCGGTCAACATGATCACCACCGTGGTCTGCCTGCGCGCGCCCGGCATGACCATGTTCCGGATGCCGATCTTCACCTGGAACATCCTGGTCACCAGCGTGCTGATCCTGATGGCGTTCCCGATCCTGACCGCCGCGCTGCTGGGCCTGATGGCCGACCGGCACCTGGGTGCCCACGTCTTCGACCCGGCCAACGGCGGCGTCATCCTCTGGCAGCACCTGTTCTGGTTCTTCGGCCACCCCGAGGTCTACATCGTCGCGCTGCCGTTCTTCGGCATCGTCTCCGAGATCTTCCCGGTGTTCAGCCGCAAGCCGATCTTCGGCTACTCGGGCCTGGTCTACGCGACCCTGGGCATCGCGGCCCTGTCGGTCGTGGTGTGGGCGCACCACATGTACGCGACCGGCGCGGTGCTGCTGCCGTTCTTCGCGTTCACCACGTTCCTGATCGCGGTCCCGACCGGTGTGAAGTTCTTCAACTGGATCGGCACCATGTGGAAGGGGCAGCTGACCTTCGAGACGCCGATGATCTTCAGCGTCGGCTTCCTGGTCACCTTCCTCTTCGGTGGTCTCACCGGTGTCCTGCTGGCCATGCCGCCGGTCGACTTCCACGTCTCGGACACCTACTTCGTGGTCGCGCACTTCCACTACGTGCTCTACGGCACGATCGTGTTCGCCACCTTCGCCGGCATCTACTTCTGGTTCCCGAAGATGACGGGCCGGATGATGGACGAGCGGCTGGGCAAGCTGCACTTCTGGCTGACCTTCATCGGCTTCCACGGCACCTTCCTGGTCCAGCACTGGCTGGGCAACGAGGGCATGCCCCGCCGGTACGCCGACTACCTGGAGTCCGACGGCTTCACCATGCTGAACACGATCTCCACGATCGGCGCGTTCATCCTGGGTGCCTCGATGCTGCCGTTCCTCTACAACGTGTTCCGCAGCTACCGCTACGGCGAGGTCGTGGACGTCGACGACCCGTGGGGCTACGGCAACTCGCTGGAGTGGGCCACCTCGTGCCCGCCGCCGCGGCACAACTTCACCGAGCTGCCCCGGATCCGCTCCGAGCGCCCGGCGTTCGAGCTGCACTACCCGCACATCTCCGAGCGGATGCGGCTCGAGGCGCACCTGAGCCTGACCGGCAAGACCATCGCCCACAAGCACGAGGGCGGCGGTACCGCCACCGCGGTGATCGACAAGCCGGTCACCGAGGAAGAGTCCGGCAAGGACGACTCCGAGAAGTGATTTGGGCGCTAGCCCCACACCGAGCACCTGTGCCAGGGTGGGATTAGCTCGACGAAGAGCCCCGGCGGGCCTGCTCGCCGG
>NZ_JBEOVY010000153.1:0-17099 GCF_040295745.1 Saccharopolyspora sp. NPDC002686 | reverse complement strand
GNCTGCTGGCCGATGAGCAGGCCGAGGTTGGTGCGTCCCACATCGTGGACCACAGTTTCAATTGAAACTGCGGAACCCAGGCACGGCGGATCGCAGTTTCAATTGAAACTGCAGCTCCGGGGCCAGGCGGAGGCATGAGGGGAAACCCCGATTCGCCGGGCGGTCGGCTGGTGGCACGGTGGGGGCATGCGGTTATTGCTGAACGTCATCTGGCTGGTCTTCGGGGGCTTGTGGATGGCGCTGGGGTACGCGTTCGCCGGGATCCTGCTGACCATCACGATCATCGGCATCCCGTTCGCGATCGCCTCGTTCCGGATGGCGAACTTCGCGCTGTGGCCGTTCGGCCGACGTCTGGTGGACGAGCCCACCTCGGGCGCCATGGCCGGCATCGGCAACATCCTGTGGCTGGTGCTCGCCGGCTGGTGGCTCGCGCTCGGGCACATCCTGACCGGCATCGCGCAGTGCATCACGATCATCGGAATCCCGCTGGGCATCGCCAACTTCAAGCTGATCCCGGTCTCCCTGATGCCGCTGGGCAAGCGGATCGTGGACGCGGACGACGCGTACGCGTTCATGCGCGCAGGGTGATTTTCGGCACACCGGCGTACGAGGGACTGCTCCGAATGCCTCTCTCCTACGTCAGCCCATCACCGATTCCGGGGGGTGCCAGTGATCACCGAACTCGAGCTGGAGCGAGTCGCCGCCGCCATAGAGCGCGCCTTCCGGCACCCCGGGGCCGCCGACTGGGCCGAGGTGGAGCGCTTGCGGCTGCAGGCCGACCTGTTCGACCGGCTGGCGGCCGCCCAGCGCCACTGGTCGAGCTCGTTGGCCCGCCGCGCCGAGCTGGTGCGCGACGCGGCCGAGCGGATGGCCGACGAGCTCAACCACGTCGCCAGCGCCATCGACCTGCCGTCCCAGGCGGCCACGAACCGCACGTCGTGAGTGCGCAGCCCCGCCGCGCACCCACGACCGCGGTCACGACTTGAACGGGTCCAGGACGTTGTCGACCAGGTCGGCCACGGAGCTGACCACCTTCGTCGGCCGGTAGGGGAACAGCTCGGCGGTCGACTCGTTGGAGATCCCGGACAGCACCAGGATCGTTTTCAGCCCGGATTCCAGACCGGACCGCACGTCGGTGTCCATCCGGTCGCCGATCATCAGCGTGTTCTCCGAGTGCACCCCGAGGTGCCGCAGCGCCGAGCGCATCATCAGCGGGTTCGGCTTGCCCACGTAGTACGGCGCGCGCCCGGTGACCCGTTCGATCAGCGCGGCGACCGCGCCGGTGGCCGGCAGCGTGCCCTCGCGGCTCGGCCCCTTCTCGTCCGGGTTCGTGGCGATGAACCGGGCGCCTGCCTCGACGAGCCGGATCGCCTTGGTTATCGCCTCGAAGCTGTAGGTGCGCGTCTCGCCGAGGATCACGTAGTCGGGGTCCCGGTCGGTGAGCACGTAACCGATGTTGTGCAGCGCCGTGGTCAGCCCCGATTCGCCGACGACGTAGGCCGAGCCGCCCGGGCGCTGGTTCTCCAGGAACTGCGCGGTGGCCAGCGCCGAGGTCCAGATCGCCTCCTCCGGGACGTCCAGCCCGGTGCGCAGCAGCCGGGCCCGCAGGTCGCGCGGGGTGTAGATCGAGTTGTTGGTGAAGACCATGAACGGGACGTGGTTCTCCCGCAGCGCCGCCAGCAGGGCGTCCGCGCCGGGCACCATGTGCTCTTCGTGGACGAGCACGCCGTCCATGTCCATCAGGTAGGTCCAGGGGGATGGCTCAGTCACGCCCCAGATGATCCTCCCGATAGCGGGTGGATTGCTACCTCAGCCGCCTTGATCGCGAACCACACCTCGTCGTCGGGGGCGAGCCGCAGGTCGGCGACGGCCGCCGGGGTGACGTCCGCGACCAGCGAGCAGTCCCGCACCACGCCGCGCACCCGCACGACGTCGCCGCGCGGTTCCAGCCCGGCCAGCCGGACCCGGATCGCGTTGCGCGGGCTGCCGCCCGGCTGCTCGCGGTGCACCGCGACGGCGGCGGGTGCGAACACCGCGGCGGCGGGTTCGCCCTGGTCCAGGTCTTCGGCGATGCGACCGCTGAGCACGGTGTCGCCGAACTCGACCCCGTTGTCCTTCGCGATTCCCGGCACCAGGTTGAGCCCGGCGATCCGCGCGGTGAAGGGTTCCTTCGGCCTGGCCAGGACTTCGCGGGTGGGGCCCTGCTCGACGATGCAGCCGTCGAGCAGCACCACGAGCCGGTCGGCGAGCACGACCGCGTCCAGCACGTCGTGGGTGACCAGCACCGTCGGCTTGTCCTGCTGCCCGAGCACTTGGTGCAGCAGGCCTCGCATCGCCGGAGCGGCGTCCACGTCGAGCGCGGCCAGCGGCTCGTCGAGCAGCAGCAGCTGCGGGTTGGCGGCCAGCGCGCGAGCCAGCGCGACGCGCTGCGCCTGACCACCGGAGAGCTGCCCGGGGCGGCGCCCTGCGAGCCCTGCGACGTCCACTTCGGACAGCCAGTGCTCGGCGATCTCCCGCGCCTCGGCCTTGCCGACCCCGGCCGCGCGGGGCCCGAAGGCCACGTTCTCCAGGGCCGTCATGTTCGGGAACAGCAGTGCGTTCTGCGCGAGCAGTCCGACACCCCGCCGGTGCGTCGGGACCGCGATCCCGCGCTCGGTGTCCAGCCACGGGACGCCGTCGAGCTCGACGCGCCCCCGGTCCGGCACCAGCTGCCCGGCCAGCACCGACAGCAAGGTCGACTTGCCCGCTCCGTTCGGGCCGAGCACCGCCAGCACCTCGCCCGGCGCGACCTCGAACTCGGCGCGCAGCGCGAACTCCGCGCGGCGGAACTCGACGTCGGTCCGCAACCCGTTCAAAGCCGTCCTTCCACCGCCTTGGGGCGGGCCACCACGATCACCACGAGGGCCAGCACCACCAGCAACAACGACATCGCCACCGCAGCGTCCACATCGGACTGCGCGGTGGTGTAGATGGCCAGCGGCAGGGTGCGGGTGGTGCCCTGCAAGCTACCGGCGAAGGTGATCGTCGCGCCGAATTCGCCCAAGGCGCGCGCGAACGTCAGCACCAGGCTCGACCCGAGCGCGGGCAGCAGCAGAGGCACGGTCACCCGCCGGAAGGTCAACCACGGCCCGGAGCCCAGCGTCGCGGCGACCTGCTCGTAGCGCCCGCCGGCGGTCCGCAGCGCGCCTTCCAGCCCGACCACGAGGAACGGCATCGCGACGAACGTCTGCGCCAGCACGACGGCCGTCGTCGTGTACGGCAGCCGGATCCCGACGACGTCGAGCAGCCCGCCGAGCGGCCCGGTGCGCCCGAGCAGGTAGAGCAGGGCCAGACCGCCGACGACCGGCGGCAGGACCAGCGGCAGCAGCACGAACGCCCGCAGCACGCGCAGTCCGCGCATCCGCGACCTCGCCAGCACCAGCGCCAGCGGGCCACCGAGCACCAGTGCCAAGCCGGTCGAGATGAGCCCGGTGACCACCGACAACCGCAACGCGTCGAGTGCCGCCGGGCTCAGCAGCAGCTCCGGCAGCTGAACCGGATCAACCCTGGTCAGGAGCCCGAGAACGGGCAGCGCCACCAGCGCCAACCCCAGCACTGCGGGCACCCACAGCACCACCGGCACCTGGGTCGTGCGCGATTTCAATGGAAATCGGGCACGCGATTTCCATTGAAATTGGACGTCCGATTTCAATGGAATTTGCGGACTCACGGTGCACCGAAGCCGTGCTTGGTGAGGATCTCGCGGCCGACCGGGCCGTGGACGAACTCGACGAACTGGGCCGCCGCGTCGGACTGCGGGGCGGCCTTGATGGTGGCGATCGGGTAGTCGTTGACCGCCTGCTCGGCCTGCGGGAAGTCGATCACCTGGACCTGCTGCCCGGCCTCCTTCGCGTCGGTGACGTAGACCAGCCCGGCGTCGGCCTCGCCCGCGATCACCTTCTGCAGCACGGATTTGACGTCGTTCTCCTCGCTCACCGGCTTGACCTGCACGCCCGCCGCCCGCGTCACCTTCTGCGTCGCCGAGCCGCACGGCACCTGCGGCGCGCACACCACCACGGCGTGGTCACCGGCCAGATCCGCCAGCGAGCCGATCTTCCCGGGGTTGCCCGGCGGGACCACGATCGCCAGCTTGTTCGTCGCGAAGGTCCGCGGGTCGCCGACGAGGTCGCGCACCTTGTCCATGTTCTTCTGGTCCGCCGAGGCGAAGACGTCCGCCGGACGCCCCTGCTTGATCTGCTCGGCCAGCGTCGAAGAGCCCTGGTAGTCGAACTGCACCTGCACATCTGGATGTTCAGCGGTGAACCGGGCGCCCAGCTCGTCGAAGGACTCGGTCAGCGACGCCGCGGCCAGCACGGTCAGCGTGCGCTGCTGCTCGGACCCGGTCTGACCGCAGCCGGCCAGCAGCACCAGGGCCAGCAGGGCGCCGGCGATCATCTTGAGCTTCGACATCATCCTTCTCCCGGTGTCTCCACCACGACGTTGGTCGACTTGACCACGGCCACCGCCAGCACTCCCGGGCGCAGGCCGAGCTCGTGCACGGCCTCGGTGCTCATCAGCGACACCACCCGGTGCGGACCGCACTGCATCTCCACTTGGGACATCACCTTGTCCGACACGACCTCGGTCACCAGCCCGACCAACCGGTTGCGGGCCGAGCGGCCGACGCCGGACGGATCGGGTGTGGAGCGCGCCTGCTCGCGGGCGAACTCGGCGAGCGCGGCGCCGTCCACCACGAGCCGTCCGGAGGCGTCCCGCTGCGCCTGCAGCTGTCCCCCGTCGACCCACCGGCGCACCGTGTCGTCGCTGACGCCGAGCAGTCCGGCAGCTTCTGCGATCCGATATTGCGGCACGTGAAGGACACTACTTCCGCATCTGCGGTGCGATCCAGAGTGGAGTACCCGCAAATCCGGAACATCAACAGGTTTCGTGCGTTCCTCCGACCGGAGATCCATCCGCGCACGAGACCCTCGTGGATTGCGCACAAATGCCCTCCGGCGATCGAAATTCACCGGTCCGGCGCGTTAGGGTCGTGGGGTGACCGCGGTGGACCTGGGAATTCCCTTCGTGCGCAGCACGATCGACACGTCCGAACGACCGGATACGCCGAAGCTGGTGGACCGGTTCGGACGGATCGCCACCGATCTGCGCGTGTCCCTCATCGACAAGTGCAACCTCCGCTGCACCTACTGCATGCCGGCCGAGGGGCTGCCCTGGCTCAAGCGCGCGGAGCTGCTCGACACCGACGAGATGAACCGGCTGATCCGCATCGCCGTCGAGGAGCTCGGCGTGACCGCGGTCCGGTTCACCGGCGGCGAACCGCTGCTGCGGCAGGACCTGGTGGACATCATCGCCGCGACCGCCGCGCTGCCCAGCGGCCCGAAGACCTCGCTGACCACCAACGGCATCAACCTCGGCAACTACGCCGAACCCCTGGTGCGCGCCGGGCTGAACCGGGTCAACGTCTCGCTGGACACCCTCGACCGCGCGGTGTTCAAGGAGCTGACCAGGCGCGATCGGCTCGACGACGTGCTGGCCGGGCTGGCCGCGGCCAAGCGGATGCGGCTGGAACCGGTCAAGGTCAACGCGGTGCTGATGCGCGGGATCAACGACCACGAGGCCTGCGACCTGCTGCGCTACTGCATCGAGCACGGCTACCAGCTGCGGTTCATCGAGCAGATGCCGCTGGACGCCCAGCACGGCTGGGACCGCTCGCAGATGATCACCGCCGACGAGATCCTGGACCGGCTCAGCGCCGAGTTCGACCTCAGCCCGGACGTCGCCGAGCGCGGCTCGGCACCCGCGGAGCGCTGGCTGGTCGACGGCGGGCCCGCGACGGTGGGCGTGATCGGCTCGGTCACCCGGCCGTTCTGCGCGGCCTGCGACCGCACGCGGCTGACCGCGGACGGCCAGCTGCGCTCCTGCCTGTTCTCCACCACGGAGACGGACCTGCGGGGGCCGATGCGCGCCGGAGCAGAGGACGCCGAACTGGTCCGGCTGTGGCAGGGCACGATGTGGGCGAAGGCCGCCGGGCACGGCATGGACTCGGGCGAGTTCGCGCAGCCGTCCCGGCCGATGAGCGCAATCGGGGGTTGAGCGGATGACGGCGATGCCGGAGCAGACCGAAGCGGTGGCGGTGCAGGTGCGCTACTTCGCAGGAGCACGCGCTGCCGCTGGAGTCCCGGAGGAGACGGTGCGCCTGTCGGGCCCGACGACCGTCTCGGACGTCATCTCGGCAGTCCTGGACCTGCGCGGCGAAGGCCTGGCGAAGGTGCTCCCGGCCTGCAGCTTCCTCCTCGACGGAGTCGCCGTCCGAGACCGCGGGACCGCTGTTCCCGCCTCCGCGACGCTCGACGTCCTCCCCCCGTTCGCCGGCGGCTGAACCGGCGGCTCGCAGCGCACTGTATCTACTGCGCGCGCGTGCGCGCGCACGTGCGAATACAACATGCCCCGGCATGTCGTACATCCTCATCCAGGTGACATTTCGGCATCGGCAGAGCCGTGTCGATCTTGACTTCGCAATCACGTCCTTCGGCAGCCTTAACGGCGCCTGATCCAGTGACGCAGATCGCTACCCTCCGCTTCGACGTGAACCCGGTTCGTGATCGCTTCCGCACACCCGCGCACGCGTGATCGAGCCGGAACGCCACCCCTCCGAGTGGCGCGAACGGGTGCGACGGGGGTTCCCGGACGGGAGCAATGTGGTGACCCACGCCTCACCGACGGTGATCGATCTCGACTAGAAAACGACTTGATAACAACGCTCTGATCAGCAGAAACACCACGGATCGGAGCATCTGCCCCACTTGTTACGTGACCACCGTCACATGGCAGAAGATTTGGGATCTCCCCGTTGGTTACGTAGTGTCGCTCATCGGTCGGCCCCGAACCGATCAGCAAGAGCGGGAAGCCCGCAGCGCCGAACCCTGTCCGGCGGGCTTCCGACCCCCGAAACGAGAAACACCGGACAGGGGCGGGGGACCCAATCCCGGGCTCCCCGAAGCCCTAGGGGTGAAGCCGGTTCCCCCGAGCCGGCCGGGCTGCCTCTCAGCCCGAACCCGACAGCTGACCTCGCAGGCGCGGCAGGAGAGAGGAACATGGCTCGCTACAAGGGCAAGCACCGCAAGCCTTCCAATACCAGCCGCACCGTTGCCCGTGTCGCCGTCGCCGGCGCGGTGGTCGCAACCCCGATCGCGATCGCCCCGATGGCAAACGCAGCCGACTGGGACACCCTCGCGCAGTGCGAGAGCAGCGGTAACTGGAGCATCAACACCGGCAACGGCTTCTACGGCGGCCTGCAGTTCACGCAGTCCACCTGGTCCGCCTTCGGTGGCACCCAGTACGCCAGCAGCGCCCACCTCGCGTCCCGCGAGCAGCAGATCGCGGTGGCCGAGAAGGTCCTGGCCGCGCAGGGCGCCAACGCCTGGCCGGGCTGCACCGCCAAGACCAACTGGGAGAGCGGCAGCACCAAGACGAGCACCAAGGTGCAGACCAAGAAGCAGGTCAGCACCCAGTCGCAGACCCAGACCAAGAAGACCACGACCAAGTCGACGGTCAAGACCAACGGCGCGGACTACACCGTGCAGCTGGGCGACACGCTGGGCAAGATCGGCGAGAAGTTCGGCGTCGACTACAAGCAGATCGCCGAGCGCAACTCGAGCATCATCAGCGACCCGAACCTGATCTTCCCGGGCCAGCAGCTCGACATCAAGTGATCTGGTCGGCCGGCTGAGCCGGTCGGCGAGGAGTACGTGTCGTACCCCCCGACACGGCACGTACTCCGCCCCTTCTCGGGACCCCCACCGCACGCCCCCAGCGGTGGGGGTCCCGTCATTTTCGGGTGTTCAGTCCGCCCGGCGGCTGAGGTGCTCCCACTTCGCCAGCTCCGCCTCGAGGCCCCGGTTCATCCCGACGACCATGTCGTAGGCCGCGCCGCCGAGGATCAGCCGCTTCGGGGGCTCCGGCATGTCCACCACTTCCACGACGACCTCGGCCGCCAGCTCCGGGTCGAAGTCCTCGGACGCGGACCACATGCCCTGCAGCCACTCGCGTAGCGGGGCGTACGCCTCGTTCTCCTCCGCCGTGGTCAGGCCCCTGGTGAACAGCTCGGTCCGATAGCCGCCCGGGCCGAGGATCGTCACCTTGATCCCGAAGCGCTCCACCTCCATCGCCAGCGCCTCGGTCATCGAGTCGAGTGCCGCCTTGCCCGCCCCGTAGAGCCCGGCCGACGCGAAACCGCCGTACGGGCCCATCGACGAGACGGCGAGGACGTGCCCGGAGCCCTGCCTGCGCAGGTGCGGCACGACTGCCTGGCTCACCCAGAGCGCGCCGAAGAAATTGGTGTCCAGGTGCGCTCGGGCCTGCTCCTCGGTGATCTCCTCGAGCATGCCGAGGATGGAGCCACCGGCGTTGTTGACCACGACGTCGAGCCGTCCGAACGCCGCCACCGCCCGCTCGACGCCGGCGAAGACCGCGGCGCGGTCGGAGACGTCCAGGGAGAACGCGACCAGGCGGCCGCCGCTGGTCGCGACCAGCTCGTCCAGCGGCGCGACGTCCCTGGCGATGCCGACGACCTGATCGCCCGCGGCCAGGGCCGCTTCGGTGAACGCCCGGCCGAGTCCGCGGGCGGCGCCGGTGATGAACCAGGTGCGGGGTTCGCCGTTTCGCATGCGTTGCCTCTCTCACTCTTTACGAGACGATACGGTCCGTCTCGTTTCAGCATCAGCATGCGCCGGGTTCGCCACTCGTGTCAAGACGGAACGTCTCGTTTTGGATAGCCTGGGCACGTGCCCCCGGAGAAGCGCCCCGATTCCACCCGCCGCAGCGAGCGATCGCGGACGGCGATCCTGACCGCAGCGCGCGAACTCGTCAGCGAGGTCGGCTACGCCAAGCTGACGATCGAGGCGATCGCCGCGCGCGCCGGCGTCGGCAAGCAGACGATCTACCGCTGGTGGTCGTCGAAGGGCGCGGTCGTGTTCGACTCGATCCTCGCGCTGAGCGAAGGCGAGGACGGCATCGCGCTGCCCGACACCGGCGACCTCGAAGCCGATCTCAAGACCGTGCTGCGCGCGACGGCGGCCGAGTTCGCCGACGCCGAGTTCGAAGCCCCGATCCGGGCGCTGCACACCGAGATCATCAACGACCCGGAGCTGGCCGCGACCTACCGCGAGAAGATGGAAGCGCCGATGCGCGAGGCGAAGAAGCAGCGCCTGCGCAGCGCGCAAACCGCAGGTCAGCTCGACGCCGACGCCGACCTCGACCTGGTCCTGGACTTCCTGTACGCACCGCTGACGCAGCGGTGGCTGACGCGCTCAGGCCCGCTCGACGACGCCTTCGCCGACGCACTCGTCGAAGCCACCCTCCGCGCCTTCCCCGCGTGAGTGGCGATGGTGGTTCTTACCGCCATCGCCGCTCACGAGAACTCGAGGTCACGGGCAGTTGACCCATTCCTCGGCGCCGTCGTCGAACACCTGCCGCTTCCAGATCGGCAGCCGGCGCTTCACCTCGTCCACCAGCTCCGAACAAGCCGAGAAGGCCTGCTTGCGGTGCTCGGCCGCGACCGCGCAGCCCAGGGCGACGTCGCCGATCTTGAGCAGGCCGATGCGGTGCGAGACCGCGATCGCTCGCACGCCGTCGAAGCGCGCCGCGATGTCCTGCGCCACCTCGACGATCACGTCGTTCGCGCTGGGGTGCCCGGTGTACTCCAGCTCCTGCACGCCGCGACCGCCGTCGTGGTCGCGCACGACTCCGCCGAAGGTCACCACCGCGCCCGCCGCGCGGTGCTCGACCGAGCGGGCCAGGGCGTCGACGTCGATGACGTCCTCGGTCACGTCGGCGCGCAGGACCTCCGCCGCAGCGCGGTTCGGCGCCGCGTGGTCACCGCCGTGCAGCTGGTCGACGGCGTGGTCGAGGACCCCTTCCAGCACGCCGAGGCCGTCCTTGACCCCGCCGCGCGAGCCCGGGAGGTTCACGATCAGCGTCCGGCCGCTGACCCCCGCCAGACCTCGGGACAGCACTGCGGTCGGGACCTGCGGCAAGCCCGCCGAGCGGATCGCCTCGGCCAGCCCGGGGATCGGGTAGTCCAGCACGGACGCGGTGACCTCGGGAGTCCGGTCGCTCGGGTTGATCCCGGTGCCGCCGGTGGTGATCACGACGTCCGCGTCGGCGGCGACCGCGCGGCGCAGCTCCTCCCCCACCGGGTCGCCGTCGGGCACCACGACGGGGTCGGGCGTCTCGAACCCGCGGGTGCGCAGCCACTCGACGATCACCGGTCCCGTGCGATCCGGGTACACCCCGGCTGCGGCGCGGTTGGACGCGGCGATCACCCGCGCTGTCCTCGTCATGGAGACCTCCTGTGTGTTGCGCGCACCACCGACCGGCCGCCGCAAGGCCATCCTCCGCGACCCACCGACCTCACCTCAAGCAGGGCCGCAGTTTCAATTGAAACTGCGGATCGGCGTGCCTGGGGAGCGCAGTTTCAATTGAAACTGCGGACTGGCCGGGCCCGGAATCAGCGGGTCCAGGTGCCGGTCTTGCCGCCTTCTTTGCGCTCCACCCGGACCTCGTCGAGGACTGCGGCAGGGTCCACGGCCTTGATCATGTCGTGGAGGGTGAGGCCGGCGCCCGCGACGGCGGTGAGGGCCTCCATCTCGACCCCGGTGCGGTCGGTGGTCTTGACCGTGGCGGTGATCCGGACCTCGGACTCGCCCATCTCGAGCTCGACCTTCGCGCCGGAGATGGCGATCGGGTGGCACAGCGGGATCAGGTCCGGGGTGCGCTTGGCGGCCATGATGCCCGCGATGCGGGCGGTGGCGATCGCGTCGCCCTTCGGCAGGTCGTCCCGGCGCAGCAGGGCGATCACCTCGGGCGTCGTCCGCACCACCCCGGTGGCGACGGCCCGGCGGGCGGTGGCCGCCTTCTCGGACACGTCGACCATCCGCGCCGCACCGGTCTCGTCGACGTGCGTGAGCTCATCCTGCGCCATGCCCCGAGCCTAAAGCACCTGAGGACTCCCCTGATCCGCGGAAGCGCGAAGGGCGCCTCCGATCAGCTCGGAGGCGCCCTTCAGCGGTGGGATCAGAAGTCGATGTCCTCGGCCATGCTCCACGGCAGGGAGGAGCCGCCCTCGGGGGACGGTTCGCCGGACTTGGCCGCGAGGGCCGCCTTCTTGACGGCATCGGCGACCGCCGGGGAAACCGCCGAGTCGAAGACGCTCGGGACGATGAACGACGCGTTGAGGCGCTCGCCGTCGACGACGTCGGCGATCGCGTTGGACGCCGCGATCATCATGTCGTCGGTGATCTGGTGCGCGTGCGCGTCGAGCAGACCCCGGAAGACACCGGGGAACGCCAGCACGTTGTTGATCTGGTTCGGGTAGTCGCTGCGGCCCGTCGCCACGATCTTGGCGTGCTTCTGCGCCTCGAGCGGGTCGATCTCCGGGTCCGGGTTGGCCAGCGCGAAGACGATCGAGTCCTCGTTCATCGACGCCACGTCGTCGGCGGTCAGCAGGTTCGGCGCCGAGACGCCGATGAACACGTCCGCGCCGCGCACCGCCTCGGAGAGGCTGCCGGTGCGGCCGTCCTTGTTGGTGCCCGCGGCGATGGACTGCAGGTTCGGGTCGCTGTCGCCGCGTCCGGTGTGGACGATGCCGTCGATGTCGACCGCGATGATGTCGGCCGGTTTCTTGTGCTGCAGCAGGCGGATGATCGCCGAACCGGCCGCGCCCACGCCGCACACCACGATGCGGCAGTCGGCGATGTCCTTGTCCACCACGCGCAGTGCGTTGCGCAGCGCGCTGAGCACCACGATCGCGGTGCCGTGCTGGTCGTCGTGGAAGACCGGGATGTTCAGCTTCTCCCGCAGCCGGGCCTCGATCTCGAAGCAGCGCGGGGCCGCGATGTCCTCGAGGTTGATGCCGCCGTAGACGGGGGCGATCAGCTCGACGGCGCGGATGATCTCCTCGGTGTCCTGGGTGTCCAGGCACACCGGCCAGGCGTTGACCCCGGCGAACTTCTTGAACAGGGCCGCCTTGCCCTCCATCACCGGCAGCGCGGCCTCCGGCCCGATGTTGCCCAGGCCGAGCACGGCGGAGCCGTCGGTGACCACCGCGACCGCGTTGCGCTTGACGGTCAGGCGGCGGGCGTCCTCGGGGTTGTCCGCGATCGCGGTGCACACCCGGGCCACACCCGGCGTGTAGGCGCGGGACAGGTCGTCGCGGTTGTTCAGCGCGACCCGCGAGTTGACCTCGATCTTGCCGCCGAGGTGGAGCAGGAACGTCCGGTCCGAGATCTTGCGGATGCGGACCCCGGGCAGCCCGTCGAGGACCTCGGCGAGGTCGTTGGCGTGGTCGGCGGACCTCGCGTTGCAGGTGATGTCGACGACGATGCGATCGGCGTGGGACTCGACGACGTCGAACGCCGTGATGACTCCGCCCGCGCGTCCGATCGCGCTGGTCAGATCGCCCGCGGCGGTCGTCGACGGCGGAGCCTCGACGCGCACGGTGATCGAGTAACCCGGACCTGGAACCGGCATGGCACACCCCTGTCGAGCGGTACGGCTATGGACTTGGTGGGGTGCCGTTCTCCGGCGGCCCGCCGACCGCCGGAGTGGATCGCTCATCCGGGATGCAAGCCCATCGGGCGTGCTAAGCGAGCCGAACTTCACCCACTACGAAAAATCCTAAAACTTTCCCCGGTGTGAGCGACGTCCGGTCCCGTTACCGATGGGTTGCCCTTGACAACCGGGTCACTTGTTGATGCGCGTGACCGGGTGGTGGTACGGCACGGTCTCCTGCGAGAGCGGGAAGGTGGTGTCGCCGAACGGGGACAGCGCGCCCTGCTTGTCGGCCCAGAACTCGCTCACCGCGTGCTCGCCGTCGGTGACCTTCGGCCAAGTCGGGTCAATGCGGTCCTTGTTGGTCTTGCCGGCCACGTCGTCCTCCTGTGCATTCCGGCTAACGGTCCAGGTCCAGTTTGCCGGATGCGGAGGTCAACCTCATCCAAGGGTGTGCACGGCCATATTCCAGCGGGCCGTTCCGCGCCGCGGCGCGCTGCTCGACCGGGTCCGCGCTGGTGGTTCGCTGGGTATCGTGGTGGGGATGTCTTCGCTAGCGGATTGGCTGCGGGAACGCAGTGACGAGACCCTCGTGGCGCTGCTGCGCGCTCGTCCCGACCTCGCGACGCCACCGCCCCCGGACACCGCGGTGCTGGCCACGCGCATCGGCGTGCGCTCCTCGACGGCGCGGGCCTGCGAAGACCTGGACTCGTTCACCCTCGCCGCACTGGAAGCGCTGGTGCTGCTCGACGCCGACCTGGCGCCGGTCCGGCTCGACGACGTCGCCGGGATGCTCGGCAGCGAGATCACCCCGCAGCAGGCCCGGCGGGCCGTGGAGAAGCTGCGCCAGCTGGCGCTGGCCTGGGGCGATGACGACGCGTTGGCCACCTCGCCCGCCGTGCGCGAGGTGCTGCCGAACTTCCCGGCCGGGCTCGGCCGGCGGGCAGAGCAGCTGACCGAGGACGCCGCGAAGGCCGCGCTGGCCGATCTCGACGAGGAGGAGCAGCGGCTGGTCGGCAAGCTCGCCGCCGGGTCACCGATCGGCCGGACCAAGGACGCCGCCAAGGACGTGCCGCTCGCGCAGGCGACGAATCCGGTGCAGCGCCTGCTGGCCAAGGGATTGCTGCTGCGCCGCGACGCCGAGACCGTCGAACTGCCCCGGCAGCTCGCGCTGGCAGTGCGCGGGGACGAGCCGATGGGCGAGGTCGAGCCGGACGAGCCGATCCCGGACCTCACCGAATCCGATCAGTCCACAGTAGACAGCACTGCCGGTGGTGAGGTGCTGGAACTCCTGCGGCACGTGGAAGAACTGCTCGGCGCCTGGGGCGAGGACCCGCCGGACGTGCTGCGCTCCGGAGGCGTCGGGGTGCGCGATCTCCGCCGCACCGCCAAGGCGATCGACGTCGACGAGAACCGGCTCGGCCTGCTGGTGGAGCTCGCCGTCGCGGCCAACCTCGTCGCCAACAGCGAAGCCGCCGAGCCGCAGTGGATCCCGACCTACCAGTCCGACACCTGGCTGGCCTCCCCGCCCGAGCAGCGCTGGGCCGCGCTCGCGCAGGCCTGGCTGGACCTGCCGCGGCTGCCCGGACTGATCGGCGCCCGCGACGAGAAGGACCGCCTGCTCGGCCCGCTGTCCGAAGACCTCCGCCGTCCCCTCGCACCGAAGGACCGCCGCCGCGTCCTCGCCTACCTGGACGAACTCCCCGGCGGTTTCGGCGCGCGGCCGGACGACGCCGCTGCCGTGCTGGCCTGGCGAGCTCCGCGCCGCGGCGGGCGGCTGCGCGACGACCTCGTGCGCTGGACCCTCGCCGAGGCCACCGTGCTCGGGATCGTGGCGCTGAACGCGCTGACCACCGCTGGTCGCGTGCTGCTCGCCGACGGAGGCGCCGAAGCGGCCCGCGCGGTGGCCGACGCGCTGCCCGAACCGCTGGACCACGTGCTGGTGCAGGCCGACCTGACGGTCGTCGCGCCGGGACGCCTCGAACCGGACCTGGCGATCGAGATGAAGCTCGTCGCCGACGTCGAATCCGCGGGCAGCGCAACGGTCTACCGGATCAGCGACGCCAGCGTCCGCCGCGCGCTCGACGCCGGGCACACCGCCGACGACCTGCACGCGCTGTTCCGAAACCGCTCCCGCACACCGATCCCGCAGTCCCTGACCTACCTGATCGACGACGTCGCCCGCCGCCACGGCCGACTCCGCGCCGGCACCGCGTCGGCCTTCCTGCGCTGCGACGACCAGGTGCTGCTGGCCGAGATCATGGCCAAACCGGAGAGCGAGGAGCTCGAACTCCGCCGCATCGCGCCGACCGTCCTGGTCAGCCCGCTGCCGCTGGCCGACGTGGTGGAAACCCTGCGGGCGGCGGGCTTCACGCCGGTGGCGGAAGGCCCCGACGGCAACGTCATCGACCTCCGCGAGAGCGGGCGCCGCGTGCGCGGCAAGACCCGTCCGGCGCAGCCGGCGGGGATCGCGCGACCCAGCGCGGAGCAGCTGGCGGAGCTGGTCGCGCAGCTGCGCGCGGGCGACCGCGCAGGGGCGGCGCGGCGCGGCAGCGCCGTGAGCCCCGAGCGCGGACGGCCGAGCGCGGAAGCGACGCTGCAGCTGCTGCGCGACGCGGCGCGGGAGCGCCGGAGCGTGTGGCTGGGCTTCGTGGACACGCGCGGCGTGCGCAGCGAGCGCGTGGTGCGCCCGGTCAGCGTCGGGGGCGGGGTCCTCCAGGGAGTGGACACGACGAGCGAAGAGCTCGGCCACTACCCGCTCCACCGGATCATGACCGTCGCGGTCGTCGAGGACTGACCGACTCAACACTTTGCCGTTGCGCTAAGTGTCCTGCGGCTGAATACTAAGCCTCATGGCTAAGCATGACGCCTTAGACGACGTCTTCGTCGCCCTGGCGGATCCCATCCGGCGGCAGGTGATCCGACGCCTCGGACACCGCCCCACCAGCGTCGGCGAACTGGCCCGCCCGTTCCCGATCACGCTGCCCTCGTTCATGAAGCACGTCCGCACCCTGGAGGCGAGCGGGCTGATCCGGACCAGCAAGTCCGGCCGCGTCCGCACCTGCACGCTCAACCGCGAACGCCTCGCCCTCGTCGACGACTGGCTCGCCGAGCAGCGGCGCAGCTGGGAAGCCGCCACCGACCGCCTCGAAAACCTCGTCACCGACCCGGAGGAGACCCCATGACCGCGGCGGCCGACCCCCGCCTGGACCTGACCCTGCACCGGGTGATCCGCGCATCGCCGCAGTCGATCTGGCGCGCCTGGACCGACTCCTCGCTGCTGGAGCGCTGGTGGGTCCCCGCTCCGACGCTGGCCCGGGTCGACCAGCTCGACGCCCGGCCCGGCGGCGCGTTCGTGACCAGCATGAGCGAGGACGGCCGCGAGTTCGTCCCGCACACCGACGGGGTGTTCCTCATCGCCGAACCGGACCGCCGGCTGGTGTTCACCAACGCCATCAGCAGCGCGTGGCGGCCCGCCCGCCCCGAACCGGTGGCGATGACCGCGGAGGTCGTCCTCGGCGAGCACCCCGACGGCACCGACTACCGGGTGACCGTGCGCCACCGCGACCCCGCCACCCGCGACCTGCACGAGGAGCTGGGCTTCTTCGACGGCTGGGGCTCGGTCGCCGACGCCCTGACCGCCCTGGTCGAGAGCGGAGGAGCAGCGTGAAGATCGCCATCACCCAGTTCGTCACCCTCGACGGCGTGAGCCAAGGCCCCGGCTCCGCCGACGAGGACACCACCGGCGACTTCGAGCGCGGCGGCTGGTTCGTGCCGCACCTGGACGAGGTGTTCGTCCAACGCGCATCGGACTGGCTCGACCTCGCGGACGGGCTGCTCCTCGGGCGACGCACCTACGAGGCTTTCGCGCGCGACTGGCCGCAGATCACCGACCCCGACGACCCCTTCACCGGGCGGATGAACGCCCTCCCCAAGTACGTCGTCAGCAACACGCTGACCGAAGGCACCTGGAACCCGACCACCGTGCTGCGCGGCGACATCGGCGAGACCGTCGGCGCCTTGCGGGCCGCGCCGGGACGGGAGCTGCAGGTCCACGGCAGCGCCCGGCTCGCCTCATCACTGCTCGCAGCGGGCCTGGTGGACACCCTCCGGCTCGTCATCACCCCGAGCATCATCGGCCAGGGCCGACGCCTGCTCTCGGACGACGCCGACGTCGGACTCCGCCTCACCGACCACCAGATCACCCCGCGCGGACTCGTGGTGCTCGAGTACGAAGTCACCGGCCCGGCACCCCTGGCCACCTACGAAGGCACCGCACACCTCTGACGACCAGCACGAACTACAGCCCCCGGGGACTTCCGACGTCCTGCTTCCGACGTCCGGCACGCAAATTCAATGGAAATCGAAGGTCCGATTTCCATTGAATTTGCGGAAGTTCTCCACAGGTGACCCGAGTTGTCCACAGGTCCCGACACGCCGGGGTCCCGACACGCCCGGGTGTGCAGTTTCAATTGAAACTGCGGAACCCAGGCACGGCGGATCACAGTTTCAATTGAAACTGCGGTTTCGGGAGTCGGCGTGTCGGGGGC
>NZ_JBEOVY010000152.1:0-17213 GCF_040295745.1 Saccharopolyspora sp. NPDC002686 | reverse complement strand
CTTCCTCGACCAGGCGCCGCCGGAGGGCTATGACATCGTGGTCGTCGACCTGCCGGACGAGCGGGCCGACGACGAGGACGGGCAGCACAACCGGCACGCCTACCGCGACCGCGGCGGCGCGGGCCGACGCCTTGTCCCCCAGGGTGTCCAGGACCGCCGGATCCGGGCCCACGAAGTCGACGCCCGCTGCCGCGCAGGCCCGCGCGAATTCCGCGTTCTCCGAAAGGAATCCGTATCCGGGATGCACCGCGTCGGCGCCGGATCGCGCGGCCGCGGCGAGCACCGCCGCGTGATCGAGGTAGGCGGCCGGGCCGGCACCGACCAGCGGCAACGCCTCGTCGGCGGCGTGGACGTGGGGCGTGTCCCCGTCGTCCTCCGCGTACAGGGCGACGGTGTTCACCCTCATCTCGCGCGCGGTGCGCACGACGCGCAGCGCGATCTCACCGCGATTGGCGATCAGCAGCTTCTTCATCGTCACGAACACCTTCGTCTACGCGCGGTCACGGGCGACGGGCAGTTCCGCGGCCCGGTCGAGCAGTTCGCCCTTGCGGACCTTGCCCGTGGCCGTCATCGGCAGCTGCTCGACGAGCACGAAATCGGGCACCTTGTACCCGGCCATGTTGTCCTTCGCCCACGCGCACAGGTCGTCGCTCGTGGCGCCGCCCTCCGACAGCACCACGAAGGCAACTGCCACTTGGCCTTTCGCGCGGTCGGGCCGGGGCACCACCGATACCGACTCGATCGCCGGGTGCAGGCGCAGCAGGGCTTCGACCTCGGACGGGAACACGCTCATCCCGTTGGTCTTGATCATCTCCTTGGCGCGCGCCAGGTAGTGCAGGGCGCCCCACTCGTCGAGCCGGCCGACATCGCCGGTGTGCAGCCACCCGTCGCGGATCGTCTCCGCGGTCGCGTCGGGCCGGCCGTAGTAGCCGGTCAAGATCGACGGGCTCCGCACGATGATCTCCCCCGACGTGCCCACCGGCACGGGATCGCCCGAGTCGTCGACGATCAGGACGTCGGTCCCCGGAACCGGCAGGCCGCAGAACACCGGATCGGCGTGCAGGTCCCGATCGCCGTCCTGGAACCCGAGCGTGAAGGTGTCGGCCGTGTGCGTCTCGGTCATGCCGTACGAGGCCTCCCGCAGGACGCCACCGGTCGCTTCCCGCCACCGCGCCCGGACCTCCGGGGTCAGCTTCAGCACGAACGACACCGCGAGCGCGTTGCGCAGCGACGACAGCCGCGCGCCGTCGAACCCCGGCAGGTCCATCAGCTCCACGTAGTTGTCGACCGTGGCGACCAGGTCGGTCACGCCGTGCCGCTCGACCAGGGACACGGCCGTTGCCGGGTCCCAGCGCGTCATCAGGACGAGCTGCTGGCCGTTCACCAGCGGTTTGAGAACGCCGAAGTCCTCGCCGGCGATCCAGAACACGGGCAGGAAGTTCAGCGACACGACACCGGAATCGCCCACCTGCTTGCCTCCGGCCACGCTGGCGGTCGCGGCCGTGTACACCATGTGCCGCTGGGTGTGCTCGCAGCCCTTCGGCAATCCGGTGGTGCCGCCGGTGTAGTTGAGCGCCGCCAGCGCGTCGGGGTCGCTCGGTCGTGCCTCGGCGCGCGCTGAAGTGCTGATCTCGGCCCAGTCCGACCGCGCAGCGGTGAGGTCGAACGGCACCGCCACGTCGGGCTCGGCAGTGATCAGGTCGGCGAGCCCGGTGAACGCCACGTGCCGCAGGCCCGTGTCGCCGCGCACCGACTCCACGAGGTCGGCGAACGAGTCCTGCGCCAGGAGCACCGTCACCCCGGCGTCCTCCAGCTCGTACCGCAGCTCGTGGCCCCGGAACATGGGGTTGATCGGCACGTGCACCGCGCCCGCCTTGAGGATGCCCACCATCGCGATGAGGAACTGGGGGCAGTTGCCCAGGAACACACCGACCCGGTCGCCCGGCACCACACCCCGTTCGACAAGCCAGCCGGCGAACCGGTCGCTCAGCTCGTCGTATTCGGCGTAGGTGATGTCGCGCCCGTAGAACGAGATCGCGACGGTGTCCGGGCGGGTCGCGGCCCAGTGCCGGAGGTACTCGGGCAGGCCGGGCACCTCGACGGGGTACTCGACGGTGCGCGGCACCTGGTCCGGCCAATTGGCCACCTGCAGTTCGCGCACCTCGGCGAGGGCCGCGTCGCGGCGGGACAACGGCATTCGGTCCTCCTAAGGTTCCGGGCGCGCGTCGGCGGCGATGCCGACCGCGCGCTCGGTCAAGCGGATCTGATCGTTGATGAACCGCTCGCGGTCCTCGCCGGAAGCGTGGCCGAGGCGGGCGGCGCCGTGGACGATCGAATCGATCAGCATCGACACCAACCGCTGGGGCGGCGCGCAGGGATCGATCGCGGCCGGGTCCAGCCCGGACAGGTAGTTGGTGAAGCGGCGCACCAGCCGGCGCCGCAGCGTGCTCCACAGCGCGTCCACTTCGGCATCGACCGCGGCACGGCTGTCGATCATCGCCACGATCGACCCGTTGGCGAAGATGGCCTCGGCGAAGGCGCGGGTGGTCATCCGCAGCACCGCGGCCGGTGGGAGGGACTCGATCCCGTCCAGCTGCTGCGCGGACTCGAGCTCGGCGCAGACCTGCTCGGCGACCGCGAGGAACGCCTCGTCCTTCGAGCGCAGGTAGGCGTAGAACGTGGGCCGCGAAGTCCGGGCCCTGGCCGCGATCAGTTCGACCGTGGTCGCCGGGTATCCGAGGTCGTCGAAGCACGCGGCCGCGGCCGCGATCAGCTCCTCGCGCCGAGGTCCGGACGTCTCCCGGCGATTGGCCCGCGCACGCTCCTGAGCATCACTCGTCGTCACGCCTCGATTGTCTTGGCATCGGTGCTGGCCTCCGGCGCGCACCTGGGAGGAGGACATCGTGCGGCTCCCCTCCGGACTTGCGACGCGTGATCGCCACCACAGTGGTTGACGTTGACGTTCATGTCAATACACCGGTGCAGATCGGCAGACCGACCCGTGCCGCGTGAGGGGTCTCCCCCGGATGTCTCGATCTGCCCTGCGCCACCGAGGAGTCCTGCTACCTTCGAGTCGCCGCCGGCTTGATCGTCGGCGCGCACGGGCGGGCTGGGGACAGACACGACGAACGTTCGACGCTGGGGGCGGAGCGTGCCGGTACTTGCTCGACTTGCTGGGGAACCTGATCACCGCGGCGGGCGACCACGCCGCCGCGGGCAGCTCTGGAAGCTACGGCACCAGGCGTAGGAGCAGTACCGACGCGCAGGGATTCCTCTGATGCCGCAGCGGAATCCCGCCTTCGCGCAGCACCGCCGAGTTCACGACTCGATGACCGAGGAGGAGAACAAGGTGACCGAGACCGATCGCGAGCAGTACGCGCAGTGGCTCCCGATAGAGCAGGAGAACAACCCCCGCCTCGGCCGGGACATCATCTTCGACTACCTCAAGACCGCCGGTGTCGACCGGCTCTACGGAGTTCCCGGCACCAACGAGATCCCGCTGATCGACGGCACCGACGTTCCGGAGAACCAGATCAGGTACGTGCCCTGCCTGCACGAGAACATCGCCCTCGGCGCGGCGATGGGGTACGCGCGCCACCGGCGGACCGACGCCGGCGAGGTCGTGCCCGGCGTGGTCGGATTGCACGTCACCCCGGGAGTCGGCCACGCGCTCGGGAACCTCTTCAACGCGTCCCGGTCGCACATCCCGCTGCTGGTGCTGTGCGGGCAGCAGCACAGCAACCTCCTCATCCAGGAACCGCTCCTGGGATCGGACCTGGTCCAGGTCGCCCAGCAGTACACCAAGTGGGCTTACGAGGTGCGCGGCCCCAACGAGATCGGCATGGCCATGCAGCGCGCGCTGAAGACCGCGCTCGCTCCGCCGATGGGGCCGGTGTTCCTGTCGATCCCGTGGGAGTTCCTGGTGCAGACGGGAGCCGACCCGCAGCGGGGCCGTTTCACCCGGATCGCCCGGGAGTTCCACGCGCAGCCTTCCGAGCTGGACAAGGCTGCCGACCTCCTGGCCAGGTCGCGGTATCCGGTCATCGTCGCCGGTGACGGCGTCGGCGAAGCCGAGGCGTGGCGCGAGCTGCAGGACCTGGCGACGGCCATCGGTGCGCCGGTGTACAACGAGCAGCTCAGCAGCTACCTCAACTACCCCCACCACCTGGCGCATGCGCGGGGCGAGCTGCCGAGCGTCCAGCAGCAGGTCAGGCAGGTCCTGGGGCGGAAGGACCCGGACACGGTGCGGGACACCGCGTTCCTGTGCGGCTTCAACGCGCAGGCCCAGCTCGTGATCTACAACTGGGACGAGGGGCCGCTGATCCCCGGGCACCTGACGCAGGTCTACCTGCACAACGACCCGTGGCAGATCGGCAAGAACCACTACGGAGCGGCGGCGGCCCTGGGCGACATCAAGGACGCCTTGCCCAAGCTCACCGCGGCGGTCAAGACCCACCCCCAGTACGACAGGGTGCACGTGAACGGCCTGAACGAGGAGTTGGCGCAGGAGGACCAGGAACTCGCCGGGGATTTCCAGCAGCGCGCGAAGGAAGTTCCGGGCCAGGGCATCGCTCCCGCGATGCTCGTGGACGTGCTCGACCGGGTTCTGCGGGACCACTCGGTCCACCTGGTCAACGAAGCGTGTTCGGACACCGCGGACTTCCAGCAGGGGCTGTCCTTCGATTCGCCGACCAGCTACATGTCGTCCGAAGGAGGCTCGCTGGGGTACTCGATGCCCGCCAGCCTCGGCGTCGCCGACGCGCTGGCCGGATCCGGTGCGGGCGAGGCGGAGGGCAAGCGGCCCATCGTGGTCAACGCGGTGGGAGACGGATCGGCGCTGTTCTACCTGAACGCGTGGTGGACCGCGGCAAAGTTCCAGCTCCCGGTGCTGTACCTGATCACGAACAACAAGCAGTACAAGACGCTCCGCGTCGGGCTGGACGTCCTGCGGAAGTCCTACGACTGGGAGCCGAGCGGTACGGCCGAGTACCTCGAGCTCGACGGGAATCCCCAGCTGTCGTTCGTGGACCTGGCAGCGGGCTTCGGAGTCGATGGCTGCCTGGTCGATTCCGCGGACGACCTCGAACGGGCGCTGACCAACGCGGTGCGGGTGGTCGACGGGGGCAAGCCCTACGTCGTGGAAGTCCTCACCGACCCGGATCTCCCCGACACGGGCGAGGTCGACATCAGCGCGAACGGGCAGCTCGGCGCGCTGCGAGGAGATGCGGGCCACCGGGTCATCTGGAACTTCGGCCCCGCTTGACGACGTCGTCCCCGCCTGTCGTGCGGCTCGGAACCGGGCCGTGCGGCAGGCGGGGCCTGCTCCCTCACGACGAGGCGCTGATGTCGACGAGGAGGCGTCGGGCCAGCCGCTCCGAGGACTGCGGGTTCTGTCCTGTGTAGAGGTTCCGGTCGACGACTACGTGGGGGCGCAAGGGAATCCGTCCTCTGCTGTACACGACTCCTGCCTCCTTGAGCTTGTCCTCCAGGAGCCACGGCGCCTTCTTCGCGAACCGGTTGAGCAGTTCCTCCCGGTTGGACAGCCCGGTCATCCGGTAGCCGGCGAAGGGTGATGTGCCGTCGGATCCGGTCGCGGCCAAGATCGCGGCCGGCGCGTGGCACAGCAATGCGAGGGGCTTGCCGGATGCCAGCCGGCTCGCCAGCAGGCCGCCGGAAGTCGAGTCGTGGGCGAGGTCTTCCATGGGCCCGTGGCCGCCCGGGTAGAAGACGAGGTCGAACTCGTCGGCATCGACGGCGTCGAGCGCCACCGGGTTCGCCAACGCCGTCTCGATTCCAGCCAAGTAGCGCTTGACCTCGCGCCGCTTCCAAGGTGCTCCACCGGCCAGGCCGAGGCTCAGCTGGTCGAGCGTGGGGGCCTTGCCACCGGGAGTCGCGATGGTGATGTCCCATCCTGCCTCGGAGAAGATCCGGTGCGGCACGGCGACTTCTTCGGCCCAGTAACCCGACGGGTGCACCGAACCGTCGTTCAGCGTCCAGCGGTCCGCCGCCGAGATCACGAACAGGACATCCGTCATCTTTCCGCTCCTCCTGACGCCGTCGTGCAACGACGGTCGGGCCGTCGGACAATGGCACCCGCGAGACATCCGGATCCCCGGATGTGTTTACAGTGCTAACATTAGCCACCGCGCGCACCCGCCGTCAACGCCTCGAACAGGGAAGCCCCCACCCGCAGGCTTCCGCTCGCCGCCACGGATGCGCGCTCAGCCGAATTGCGGCGGACGACGAAAAAGGCACCCCGGCCCCCATGTTGACAGTGCTCACATGTCGCGCTAGCTTCATGTTTACACCGTCCACATTCTGGCGAAGGAGCTGCTCCGATGTCGTCCCCCCAAGGCACGTCTTCGACCGAACACGGCACCGTCGAGGTGGACCTGGGTGGCCGGACGGTCGCCGTGCCGAAGGGCGGTCTCTACGACCGGTACCGGATGAACACCGACCTCGGTGAAATCGCCCGCGATCCTCGCGTCAGCAGCGTGGACTTCTTCCGCGGCATGCCCAAGACCGCGGTCGACTCGCCGATCGGTACGACGTTGACGCCGAACTTCTACTACCGGATCTCCACGGCCCGGCTCACGATGCTCGCGCGGTCCCGCGCGATTCGCGCTCGCCTGCCCGAGGAGCTCGCACCGCTCGAGGTCGTGCCGGGAATCGGGCTGATCTCCGTCATGTTCTTCCGCTACGACGTGTGCGACATCGACTTCTACACCGAGGCGGCCGTCGGGATCGCGGTGCGTCCGGCGCGCCACGGCCGGTTGGGCGCCTTCGACCTCGTTTCCAGCCTCAGCAACGACCACCTGCACTCCTACGTGCTCTCGCTGCCGGTGAGCACCGACATCGCGCAGGTCCGCGGCCACGACGGCTACGGATTTCCCAAGTGGGTCACCGATCTCGACGTCGACATCGACACCCGCCGCACCGTCGCCCGCGTGGCCAACGGATCCGGCGGTACGGACCTGGCGCTGTCCGCAGCGACACCCGCGCAGACCGCGCATCCCAGCGGCGAACGCGTCTCGACGCTGACCGCGTACACCTCGATCGACGGCGCCTGGCACTCGACGCTGAGCCAGACCAACGTACTGGCGTCCGGGAGCACCCGTTCCCCGCGTGGTCTCGACCTCCAGGTCGGCCGCGGCCGCATGGCCGACGACCTGCGATCGCTCAAGCCGATCCGGACCATCCGGTTCGACGTCACCACCGAAGGCCAGCTCGCCCTGCACATGCCGGTCCCCACGTCGGTCCCGAACAGGACCTAGGAACACGCGCAACCGAAGGAGAAGGCGATGTCCGAGATCAAGCCGGTGCTCGAACCGGAGGCAGCCGAATTCGCCAAGGCCACCGACAACCCGCCGTTCCTGTTCCAGCTGCCACCGGCCGAGGGGCGCAAGGTGGTGGACGAGGTCCAGTCGGGCGAGGTCGACAAGCCGGCGATCGACGAGGAGTGGGTCACCGTCGAGGGCGGTCCGACCGGTGCGGTGAACGTCCGGATCGTCAAACCCGCCGGCGCCGGCGGATCGCTGCCGGTGGTGTTCTACATCCACGGCGCGGGCTGGGTGTTCGGCAACGCGCACACCCACGACCGGCTGGTCCGCGAGCTCGCCGTCGGAGCCGAGGCCGCCGTGGTGTTCCCTGAGTACGACCTCTCCCCCGAGGCGAAGTACCCCACCGCGATCGAGCAGAACTACGCGGCCGCGCAGTGGGTGTTCGCCCACGGCGCCGAGAAGGGCCTCGACGCCGCCAAGTTCGCCGCCGTCGGCGACTCGGTGGGCGGGAACATGACCGCCGCGCTGACGCTGATGGCCAAGGAGCGCGGCGACGTCCACATCGGACAGCAGGTGCTGCTCTACCCGGTCACCAACGCCGACTTCGACACGCCCTCCTACCGCCAGTTCGCCGAGCACTACTTCCTGGCCCGCGAGGGCATGCGGTGGTTCTGGGACCAGTACACCGATGACGATTCCCAGCGCGAGGAGATCCACGCGTCACCGCTGCGCGCCTCGACCGACCAGCTCAAGGGGCTTCCTCCGGCCTTGGTGATCACCGCTGAAGCCGACGTGCTGCGCGACGAGGGCGAGGCGTACGCGGCCAAGCTCCGCGAGGCCGGTGTTGCAGTCACCCAGGTGCGGTTCGGGGGCATCATCCACGACTTCATGATGCTCAACGCCCTGCGCTCGACCCACGCCGCGAACGCGGCGATCAAGCTGGCCCAGGACACCCTGCGGGCGGCGCTGCACTGAAACCCGCGCCGCTGGAGGTGGATTCGCCAGGACCACCTCCAGCTCCTCATGCGCGAACAGCACACGGAGTCCTCATGCCCACCAGCCCCGTTGCCACCCCGGCCGTGACCCGCGGCTCCGGCTTGCCCCCATCGCTGACCCCAACCCTGCTCGACCGGTTGACCGCACGAGTCGCGGCCGCAGCAGACGCCGCGAAGGTCACCATCAACGCCCCGTACACCGGTGGGCCGCTGGCCGATCTGCCGGTCTCCACGCCCTCGGACGTCGAGACCGCGTTCGCGCGAGCCCGCCGTGCGCAGGAAACCTGGGCTGCCACGCCCATCCGTGAGCGCAAGAAGATCCTGCTGCGCTTCCACGACCTCGTCCTCCAGCGGCAGGACGAAGCTTTGGACCTGATGCAGGCCGAGAGCGGCAAGACGCGCCGCGACGCGTTCCTCGAAGTCACCGACATCGCCATCACCACGCGGTATTACGCGCGCAGCGCCGCCCAGCTGCTCGCGCCCCGACGGCGCCGCGGCGCGATCCCGCTGCTGACGCACACCACCGAGCTGCGGCACCCCAAGGGCGTGGTCGCGGTCATCTCGCCGTGGAACTACCCGTTGAGCATGGCCGCCGGGGACGCCATCCCAGCGCTCGTCGCCGGAAACGCCGTGGTGCAGAAACCCGACACCCAGACCGCGCTCACCGCGCTCTGGGCCCTCGACCTGATGCGCGAGGCCGGACTGCCCGCGGACGTGTGGCAGATGGTCATCGGGCGAGGCAGCTCCATCGGCGGCGTGCTCATGGACAACGCCGACTACATGATGTTCACCGGTTCCACCGCCACCGGGCGGAAGATCGCGCGCGACGCGGGCGAACGCCTCATCGGCTCCTCGCTCGAACTCGGTGGCAAGAACGCGATGCTCGTGCTCGACGACGCCGACATCGCACGCGCCGCCGACGGCGCCATCGACGCGTGCTTCCCCTCGACCGGCCAGCTCTGCGTTTCGATCGAGCGCATCTACGTCGCCGAGGAGATCTTCGACGCCTTCGTCGCCGAGTTCGTCGCCCGGACCAACGCGCTCCGGCTCGGCGCCGCCTACGACTACAGCGCCGACGTCGGATGCCTGACCAACACGTCCCAACTGGACACCGTCACCGCGCACGTCGACGACGCGGTCGCCAAGGGGGCCACCGTGCTGGCCGGAGGCAGGGCCCGGCCCGAACTCGGGCCGCTGTTCTACGAGCCGACCATCCTCACCGGTGTCACCCCCGACATGACGCTGCACGACCGCGAAACCTTCGGCCCCGTCGTCTCGATCTACCCGTACCGCGACACCGACGAGGCGGTCGCGGGCCAATGCCACGCCCTACGGCCTCAACGCCAGCGTCTGGACCCGCAACGGCGCCAGGGGGCGGGCCGTCGCGGCACGCCTGCGCGCCGGAACCGTCAACGTGAACGAGGCGTTCGCCGCGGCGTGGGGAAGCATCGACGCCCCGATGGGCGGCATGGGCGATTCCGGGCTCGGCCGTCGCCACGGTGCCGACGGCATCCTCAAGTACACCGAGCCCCAAACCGTTGCCCACCAACAGCTCCGAGGCTTCTCCCCGCCCTCCGGTGTCTCGCACGAGACCTGGTCTTCCACCCTGACCGGAGCGCTGAAGTTCCTCAAGCGCATCGGCTCCCGCTGAAGCCCGCCCGAACAGCCGCGAAGGAAGAACAGCAACGATGACACGAGATCGGGCTGCGCCCGAGCCGTCCGCACACGCGCCAGGACTAGCCGGTATCGACGACGGCGGGGCACCCGGTCCGGCTCCAGCCGCTACGACGACGCCGGTGAAGCCTCGAGCATCGCGCGGACCGCGGCGCGGACGCGGTCGTCGACCACCTCGGGAGCAGGGACGTCGAACTTGCCGTCGATGTGCAGGAACGCCAAGCCGTGGACGAGGCCCCACGCGCCCGTCGACAACGCATCCACATCGGCCCCGGGGAACACGCGGCGGACGATGTCGTTGACGTACTTCCAGATCGCTTCGGTCGCGCGAACGCGTTCGTCACTGCTCGAATCGCACGGATCCACGAACATCACCCGGAACAAGGCCGGGTGCGCGAGCGCGAAGCGGACGTAGGCCACCGCGATCTCGGCGAAGTCGTCGGGAGTCACCGGCGACGGGTGCGCCGCGACCAGCTGCTCGGCCAGCTCGCGGTAGCCCTCCGCGGCGACCGCGGAGAGGAGCGCGTCGCGGTCCGCGTAGTGGCGGTAGGGCGCGGTGGCCGACACCCCCGCCCGCCGTGCGACCGCTCGCAGCGACAGCCCGGCATTGCCGCTCTCCTCGAGCAGCTCCCGCGCCGCGCGCAAGCACGCAGCACGCAGATCGCCGTGGTGGTACGTCGTACTCGCTTGCGACACGGATCACCCTCCCAAATGTGTGCAGTGCTCACATCCACTCGGTAATGTAAGCGCTGTACACATTCTAGCCGATCGAGATCGGGAGGTGAACGCAGATGCCGAGCGAGTTGTTCTCACCGCTGCCGCTGCGTTCCGGAGCGGTACTGGGCAACCGGATCGCGAAGGCCGCCATGGAGGAGAACCTGGCCGACGACGGCCAGCTGCCCGGCCACGAGCTGCTGGCGCTGTACCGGCGCTGGGCCGCGGGCGGGGCCGGACTGCTGATCACCGGCAACGTCATGGTCCACGCCGAAGCGCTGACCGGTCCGGCCGGGGTCGTGCTCGACGAGAACTCGCCGCTGGAGCCGTTCACCGAGTGGGCCGCGGCCGCGAAGTCCGGCGGCGGATCGGTGTGGATGCAGATCAACCACCCCGGTCGCCAGGTCGACGCCGCCATGCCCGGCGTCGTGTGGAGCCCGTCCGCGGTCGGCGTCGACCTGGGCCGGCACAGCAAGCGCTTCGGCAGCCCTGTCGCCATGTCCCCGAGCAGATCGAGGCCACGGTGGCCCGGTTCGCCGTCACGGCGGCGCGCGCCGAGCAGGCGGGCTTCGACGGCGTGGAGATCCACGCCGCGCACGGCTACCTGCTGTCGCAGTTCCTGTCTCCGCTGGTCAACCGGCGCACCGACGCCTGGGGCGGATCGCTCGAGAACCGGGCGCGCATGCTGCTGGACGTCGTCCGCGCCGTGCGCGCCGCCGTCTCGCCGACCTTCGCCGTCGCGGTCAAGCTCAACTCCGCCGACTTCCAGCGCGGCGGGTTCGACGCCGACGACGCGCGGCAGGTGATCGCCATGCTCGACGCGCTCGGCGTCGACTTGGTGGAGCTCTCCGGCGGCAGCTACGAGAGCCCCGCGATGTCCGGCCGCCCGGCCGACGAACGCACCCGGGCCCGCGAGGCCTACTTCCTGGACCTGGCTAGGGACCTCGTCCGGACCAGTCCCCTCCCCCTGATGCTCACGGGCGGCATCACCCGACGCGACACCGCCGACGAGGTCCTCGCCAGCGGCGTGGCGCTCATCGGGATGGGCACCGCCCTCGCCGTCACCCCGGACCTGCCCGACCGCTGGCGGCAAGGGCGCGAAGCCGAGCAGCGGCTGCGGCCGGTGACCTGGTCCGACAAAGCTCTCGCCGCCGCGGCCGGCATGGCGCTCGTGCGCCACCAGATGCGCCGGATCGCCGGCGGAAGGGCGCCGAGGCCCAACACCCACCCCGCCTACGCCCTCGCCTGCGAACGCCGCCAGCAGCGCCAGGCGCTACGCCGCTACCGCGCCTGGCTGCCCGCGCACACCGACCTCGCGGCGAAGAAGCGGGCCGCGTAGCCGAGCGGTGCGGGTGTTCCCCGATCGCACGCGGAGCACCCGCAACGCGGGCTCAGCGGAAGACCAGGCCACCGTCGATGAGCCCGGCCTGGCCCGTCATGTAGTCGGAGTCCGGGCCCGCCAGGTAGGAGACGAAGGCCGCGACGTCCTCGGGGGTCTGGGCGCGGCCGAGCGCGATGCCGTCGACGAACTTCGCGTAGGTCTCGCCCTCGTCGGCCCCGGTCAGCTCGGCGAAGCGCTTGTCGATCTCGACCCACATGTCCGTGCCGACGACACCCGGGCAATAGGCGTTGACCGTGATCCCCTTCGCCGCGAGCTCCTTCGCCGCGGCCTGGGTGAGGGCGCGGACCGCGAACTTCGTGGCGCTGTAGGCGCCCAGCATCGCGAACCCCTCGTGCCCGGCGATCGACGAAGCGTTGATGATCTTCCCGCGCACGCCCCGCTTCTGGAACGAGGCGGCTGCCGCCTGGATGCCCCACAGCACGCCGTTGACGTTGACCGCGAACAGCCGTTGCAGCTCGTCCGCCGACACGTCGGTCACGGGGCCCACCAGGGCGATGCCCGCGTTGTTGACGACGACGTCGAGTCCACCCAACTCGGCCACCGCCGAGTCCACCGCCCCGAAGACCGCGTCCCGGTCCGTCACGTCGGCGGCCAGCGCCACCGCTCTGCGACCGGCCTCCCGGACCTCAGCGGCGGTGCCCTCCGGCGCGGACAGATCGACCAGCGCCAGGTCGAAGCCGTCGGCCGCGAGCCTCCGTGCGATGCCCGCGCCGATCCCGCGCGCCGCTCCCGTCACCAGCGCGACACTGCTGTCAGCCATGCGTCCGCTCCCTCCCGGTCGGTCGGCAGCCCGGTCGGCCACACCACTCCGGTATAGATGACCGGCGCCGACGACCGACAGGGTTGCACCCCGTTGCAACGGCCACCACCGGGTCGCGGGCGGACCGAACCACTCGATCAGGGCCACCGGAGCATCCACATAGGACACGCTCCGGGTCCGCCGCCGTCTCGTGGATTCCGGCGGCGTCCCGCCCGGCGACCGGAAGCCCAGTAATCTCCGGCCAGATCCGCCGCTTCGGACGCCGGATCGGACATGTCGTCGAACGAGGAGGCAGAACACCCGTGACTACCGTCAGCGGAACAACGGTGGACATCCCCACCCCGGACGGCGTCGCCGACGCCTACGTCGCTCATCCGGACAGCGGCGGCCCGCACCCCGCGGTCCTGCTCTACATGGACGCCTTCGGGGTGCGACCGCACCTCAAGAAGATGGCCGACCGCCTCGCCGCCGCCGGCTACACCGTCGTGGTGCCCAACGTCGTCTACCGCGCCGGGCGCGCGCCGGTGTTCGACCTGCCGGAGTTCATCGACGTCGAGAGCCGTCCCGACCTCTTCCAGCAGATCGTCCCGGTCGTGCAGGCCCTGACCCCGGAGCTCGCCATGCGCGACGCGGGCGCCTACCTGGACTGGATCGCGAACTTCGACCAGGCCGCCGACGGCCCGGTGGGCCTCACCGGCTACTGCATGGGTGCCGCCCTCGCGCTGCGCACCGCGGGGACCTACCCGGAGCGCGTCGCCGCGGCCGGCGGTTTCCACGGCGGACACCTGGCCACCGAAGACCCGGACAGCCCGCACCTGGTCGCCGACCGGGTCACCGCCGAGCTGTACTTCGGCCACTCCGACAACGACCACTCCCTCCCGCCGGAGCAGATCGAACGCCTGGAGAAGGCCCTCACCGACGCCGGCGTGCGCCACACCTGCGAGGTCTACCCGGGCTCCCACGGCTACACCCAAGCGGACACCGCCGCCTACCACGAGGAATCCGCGGAACGCCACTGGAAGGCCCTCCTGGACCTCTTCGCCCGCAACCTCCGCGGCTGACGCGCTTCCGGCCGATCGGCCCGTCCACGGCCCCGGATGGGCCGATCACGCCGACAAGAACTCGATCCGCGTTTGGTGATCTGACGCTCTCAGAGCCTGTCTTCGATCCTCGTTTTGTCTTTGATGCGCCGCAGGCGCATAGCCCACCCTCGGCGCTTGCACCGCCGCGGGTTCTCAGCGTTCGCCTGGCGAGGACGGCCCAGCCGCCGTGTATTGGCGCATACATAAGGGTGGGCACCCGCAGTCCAGGCGGGCGCTGGGGTTCCGCTACCCGCACCGCCACGCAGAACGAGCGAATACAAGAAATCAGACCTGGTCGAGATCTGTTCGGGCTTCTGGACCGGACATGACCGAGCTTCGCTTGAGCGGGTGGATCACCAGGGAGGCTTCGATCGACTGGACGCTCGGGCCCCAGCTCCGCGAGCTGGTGAACTCGTGCAGTGCCGCCCGGTTCGGCAGGGTGACGTCGACCAGCAGCTGGTGCGGCCCTGCCACGGCGGCCGCGTAGCGCACCAGCGGGGATTCGACCAGTTCTTCCCCGACGCGGTCCACGGAATCGGGTGCGGCGCGGATCCAGCACAGCGCTTCCACCGGCAGTCCCAGCAAGGCGGGCTCGACGACCGCGCGGAAGTACAGCAGCCCTTCCTTGCGCAGGAAGTCCACCTTCCGCCGGGCCGTCGCCTCCGACACCCCCGCCAGCCGGCCCAGCTCCTCGTTCGTGCGCCGGCCGTCCTCGATCAGCGCCCGCACGATGGTGCGGCTCGCCGAGTCGAGGCGGGCCGGTTCTTCCGCCAGGTCGATCGACCGCTGCGGCCCGTCGTCGCTGAGCGCTGCGATCTCGGCGTCGCTCAGGATGCCCGGACGCCAGTCGTGCACCGTGCTGTAGTAGCGCGTGATCGGGTACGTCAGCAGCTGCTGCAGCCCGGGGGTGCCGGGCAGTTCGTCGAGCAGCAGCGTGCTGAGCCGGTCCGGCGGGCACATCAGCTCGGCGACGCAGTCCGCGACACCGGTGGTGACGTAGGTGAACACCACTTCCGGGCGATGGGCCAGCGCGGCGGCCGCTGCCTTGACCGTCATCGGCAGGCAGCGCGCCGCCAGGATCACCGGTTCCGCGCCCACGATCCTGCTCCGGGCCGGAGTTCCCGTGATCACCACCCGACCGGCGGCGAGCAGGTGGGCGCCGCGCCGGGCCACGGTCCGCTCCTGCTCGCCGAGCGCGAGCGCGATCTTGCGCCACGGCGCGCGGCCGTCGACCTGCAGCGCGGCGACGATCCGCCGGTCCAGGGCGTCAAGACCCGGTCGGCCATCTGACGACATGCGCCACAGCATCGACCGATTTCGTCATCCTGACAAGAGTCGTTGTCGACAAGCGCCAGGAACCCGATGCTTGCCGGACCTGCGTGTGACGCAGACCGCGACGAGGAGGTTCCCGGTGGCCAGGGCGGAACAGCACTCGACCATCCCCCACGCGCCCGACCGGCCGGCGCCGGACGCGACGCCGAACCGCTGGCGCGTCATCGTCGGCGCGGGCGTCGGCAACGCGCTCGAGTGGTACGACTGGACGGTCTACGCGATCTTCGCGCCGTTCTTCGCCTCCCAGTTCTTCCACGAGGGCAACCCGGCGTCGGCGCTGCTGTCGACGCTCGCCGTGTTCGCGGTCGGCTTCCTGATGCGGCCGCTGGGCGGGCTGTTCTTCGGCTGGCTCGCCGACCGGCGTGGCCGCCGGTCGGCGATGGTCACCGCGATGATCATCACCGCGGTCGGCAGCCTGCTCATCGGGGTCTCGCCGACCTACCCCGCCGTGGGCGTGCTCGCGTCGGTGCTGCTCGTCCTCGCCCGGCTGGGCCAGGGCTTCGGGCTCGGCGGCGAGATCGGCGGCTCGCACGTCTACCTCGCCGAGATGGCGCCGCGCCGCCGACGCGGCCTCTGGTGCAGCAGCATGTACATCGCGATCACCTGCGGCGTGCTCGCCGCGACCCTGCTCGCCGCCGTGCTCACCACCGCGCTGGGCAAGCAGGCGATGACGGCGTGGGGCTGGCGGCTGCCGTTCCTCCTCGGCGCCGTGCTCGGCTTCTACGCGATCTTCCTGCGGCGTGGGTTGCAGGAGACCGACGCCTATGTCAAGGACAAGCAGGACACGAGCCGGACGTCGGTGCTGCGCGGCGTCTGGAGCAACCGGCGGGCGGCGTGGAAGGTGGTCGGGCTGACCATCGGCGGCACCGTCGCGTACTACACGTGGTCGGTTTCGGCCACCAGCTACGCGATCAACGCCAAGGGCATCGACGCGCAGCAAGCCCTGTGGGCGGGCGTCGTGGCGAACCTGGTCTTCATCGCCGCCCTCCCGCTGTGGGGCGCGCTGTCCGACCGGTGGGGGCGCAAGCCCAACCTGTTCCTCTTCCCGATCGCGCTCGGCGCGCTGACCTTCCCGCTGACCGGTCTGATCCAGGATTCCGCGTGGCAGCTGGCGGTTTCGATGTCCGTCGCGCTGTTCGTGCTTGGCTCGGTCACCTCCATCGCGCCCGCGTTCAACGCCGAGCTCTTCCCCACCCGGGTGCGCGCGACCGGGTTCGCGTTCCCGTACTCGCTGGCCGTCGCGGTGTTCGGCGGGACCGCACCGTACCTGCAGACGTTCTTGGCGTCCCACGGGCTCGGCTACCTGTTCACCCTGTACTCGATCGCCTTGCTGGCGATCAGCTTCCTCACCGCGTTCACGGTGAAGGAGACCAAGGGCATCGAGCTCGAATGACCCGTCCCGACGCACGAGGAAATGAGCCTGCAGTGACCAGCGAGCTATGCGATCTGACCGCCCGCGACCAGGCCGCGGCGCTGCGGCGCCGGGACGTCTCGGCGCGCGAACTCGTCGCGGCCCACCTGGACCGGATCGAGCGGTCCAACGGCGAGGTCAACGCCGTCGTGACGCTGGTGCCCGAACGCGCGCTCGCGGAAGCCGACGCCGCGGACGCCCGCCTCGCCGCCGGCGAACCGGTCGGCCCGCTGCACGGCATTCCCGTGGCCCACAAGGACACCCACCGCACCGCGGGGATCCGGACCACCTTCGGCAGCCGGCTGCTCGCCGACAACGTGCCCGCCGAGGACGAACTCGTGGTGAGCCGGATGCGGACGGCCGGGGCGATCACCCTCGGCAAGACCAACACCCCGGAGTTCGGCGCGGGCTCGCACACCTTCAACGAGGTCTTCGGCGCCACCCGCAACCCCTACCACCTGGGACGCAGCGCTGGCGGGAGCAGCGGGGGCGCCGCCGCGGGCCTCGCCGCCGGCATGCACGCACTGGCCGACGGCAGCGACATGGGCGGTTCTCTGCGCAAC